>JBGQGU010000169.1:0-6837 GCA_041497655.1 Gammaproteobacteria bacterium | reverse complement strand
CCGCACACCACCGTCGGGATGCCGGCGCGCTGGAACTGCGAACCCTCGGTCGCGAAAGAGACCTTGCCGATGTCCCGCTCGCCGGTGAGTTCCTGGGCCAGCGCTACCACCTCGTTCTCGGGACCAGTGTCGAGCATTGGAATATCGGACAGCGGTTCGATGGTGAAGCCGGCAGGAGGGTGCACCGCGCGCATCTCCGGCTCGAGCTTCTTGCGTGCGTAGTCCGTAAACTCGCGCAGCAGCGCCTCCGGGTCGTCTCCCGGAAGATGGCGGAACTCGAAGTCAAACACGCACTCGTGGGGAATCACGTTGAGAGCGGTTCCCCCGCGCAGCACGCCGGTGTGGATCGTGGTATGCGCCACGTCGAAGCCGCGGTCGTACGGCCCCTGGTCGCGATGGCGCCGCGCCATGGCCTTGAGGAACGCGATGGCCTCCGCCGCATACTCGACCGCGTTGACGCCGTGCGGCGCGTAGGCCGAGTGGCCGGCCAGCCCGCGCACCGTGCAGCGGTAACCCCTCTTGCCCTTGTGGGCGATCACCGGGCGCATCTCGGTCGGCTCGCCGACGACGCATGCGTTCGGGCGCACGCCCGAACGCATCATGTCGGCGATCAATCGCCCGACACCCAGACAACCCACTTCTTCATCGTAGGAGAACGCGACGTGAAGCGGCGTCTTCAGTCCCCGCTCCATGAACTCAGGCACCAGCGCCAGCACGCAGGCGATGAAGCCCTTCATGTCGCAGGCACCGCGCCCGTAGAGCTTGCCGTCCTTCTCGACCATCCCGAACGGATCGGTGTCCCACGCCTGTCCCTCCGTCGGCACGACATCCGTGTGGCCGGAGAGCACGATTCCCGGCGCGCCGCGTGGACCCAGCGTCGCGAACAGGTTGGCCTTGCGCTTCCCGTCGTCGTGAGTCAGGCGAATATCGGCGCCGAATGGCGTCAGGTAGTCGCGCACGTAATGGATCAACTCGAGGTTCGAGTCGCGGCTCACCGTGGGATACGCGATGAGCCGGCGCACCATCTCCACGCTTGCCCGAATGCTCGCCTCGGATGTCATGAGCGCTTCTCAAAAAAAACCGAAACACAATATTAATCTGTGGTTCATTGGGGTCATGAAACAGCTTCAAGGGCGCGGGAGAATCGAGCATAGGTAGCGCGCGCAGTGCTGTCAAACCGGCGGCGATCTAAGGTAGACTCGCCGCTGATGAAGCGTGACATGATGATGCGTGACATGGTGCGGCGTGACGCGGTGAAGCGTGACGTGATGAGGCGTGATTGCTGAGGTGATGTCGAAGATCGTCGGATCTCGGATCACGGATCACGGTTCGCGTGCTCCCAGTCGGCAGTTATCGGCGGCATTGTTTGGTACGGTCGCCACATTATGGCTGGGCGCAGTCAATGCCGCCGATCTGCGGATCGGGCTTTCCGCCGATGTCACGACGATGGACCCGCACTTCGTCGCGGCGCAACCCAACCTCACCGCGCAACTGCACGTGTTCGATTCGCTGGTCCGGAACGACGAGCGCAACCGCCCTGTCCCCGGAATTGCGACATGGCGCACGCCCGATCCCCTTACCTGGGAATTCACGCTGCGCAAGGGCGTCAAGTTTCACGATGGAACCGAGCTGACCACCGAGGATGTCGTCTTTTCGCTCGAGCGCCCGTTCACCATCACCGGCAGCCCCGGCGGCTTCCAGACCTACGTGCGGCCGATCGTGGCGAAGGAGATCGTGGACCGCTACACCGTGCGGCTCAAGACCGCGGCGCCCTACGGCGCGCTGCTGCAGGACCTCTCGGAAGTGATGATCGTGTCGAAGAAGGCGGCGGCGCAGGCGACGGGCGAGGACTTCGATCGCGGCAAGGCGGCGGTCGGCACCGGTCCCTACAAGCTTACGCGTTTCGCGCGTGGCAGCCGCATCGAGCTCGCGCGGCACGATGAATACTGGGGTGGGCGCCTGCCGTGGGACAGGCTGACGCTCCTCATCCTGCCGAGCGACCCGGTGCGTACCGCCGCCCTCCTGTCGGGCCAGGTGGACGCCATCGAGCACGTGCCCAGCGCGGACATCGCAAGACTGCGCAAGAGCGCGGCATTCCGGCTGGAGCAGACGGTGTCGTGGCGCACGATCTTCCTGCACCTGGACCAGAGCCGCGACCGGCCGCCGGGCGTCCTGTCGAAGGCGGGTCAGCCGCTCGAGAAGAACCCCTTCAAGGACCTCCGGGTGCGGCGCGCGATGTCGAAGGCGATCAACCGGCAGGCGATCGCCGAGCGCGTGATGGAGGGGCTCGCCATGCCCGCCGGCAACGTCCTCTCGCCCACCGCCATCGGCCACGACCCGGCGGTGAAGCCGGAGCCCTACGATCCGGAGGGCGCGAAGAAACTGCTGGCGGAAGCGGGCTACCCCGACGGTTTCGCCGTCACGATCGCCACGCCCAACAACCGCTACATCAACGACGAGCAGGTCGCGCAGACGGTCGCGCAGATGCTGGCGCGCGTCGGAATCGCGGCCAAGGTCGAGGCGATGCCGCTCTCCGTCTATTTCGGAAAAGCGCGCAACAAGGAATTCGGCGTGGCGCTGCTCGGCTGGGGCTCGCGCGCCGCGGACCATGCGCTGCGCTCGCTCGCAGCGACGGCGAACCCCGACAAGGGGTACGGCACCTGGAACTGGGGCGGCTACTCCAACCCCGAGCTGGACGAATTGGTTGCGCAGTCACTCGGCACGGTGGACCCCGCCCGGCGCGAAGCGCTCGCCCGCAGCGCCAGCGCCCTCGCCGCGCGCGAAATCGCCTTCATCCCCCTGCACTACCAGTTCGTCACCTGGGCCATGAAGAAAGATCTCAGCTATTCTGCGCGCACTGATGAGTTTACTCTTGCCCATCACTTCCGCCCGGAGCCGAAATAGGGATGAGGGATGAGGGCGGAGGGATGACCTAGCCACCTAAGGGTTTTTCCCTCATCCTTCATCCTTCATCCTTCGGGGCTTTGTCCACTCCTCATCCCTGACCGCGATGCTCGGATTTGCCTTTCGCCGCTTACTACAGAGCATCGCGGTGCTATTCGTGATGTCGGCGCTGGTGTTCGCTGGCGTCTATGCGATCGGCAACCCGGTGGACATCCTGATCAACCCGCAGGCCGACCAGGCCGAGATCGCGGCGGCCACTAAGGCGCTCGGTCTCGACCAGCCGCTGTGGCGGCAGTACTGGAACTTCATCATTGGCGCGTTTGCCGGTGACCTCGGCAAGTCGTTCGCCGCAAACATCCCGGCGGTGCAGCTGATCTTCGAGCGCATGCCGGCGACGATTGAGCTGGCGTTGTGCGCGATGGTGATGGCGGTCGTGCTTGGCATCCCGCTCGGGCTGTGGGCGGGGCTTAGGCCCGACTCCATCTCGGGCCGGGTCATCATGGCGGGCTCGATTCTCGGCTTTTCGCTCCCCACCTTCTGGGTCGGCCTGATGCTCATCATGGTGTTCTCGGTCTGGCTCGGGTGGCTGCCACCCACCGGGCGCGGCGAGACCGTGATGGTGCTCGGCGTGCCGGTGAGCTATCTCACCTGGGACGGGCTACTGCACCTCTTCATGCCGGCGCTGAACCTCGCCCTCTTCAAGCTCTCACTGCTGATCCGCTTGACGCGCGCCGGCACGCGCGAGGCGCTGGCGCAGGATTACGTGAGGTTCGCGCGCGCCAAGGGACTTTCGATGGAGCGCGTGGTGCGGGTGCACGTGCTGAAGAACATCATGATTCCGATCGTGACCGTGACGGGGCTCGAGTTCGGCTCGCTGATCGCGTTCGCGATCGTTACGGAAACGATCTTCGCCTGGCCGGGGATGGGGAAGCTGCTGATCGATTCGATCAACGTGCTCGACCGGCCGGTGATCGTCGCCTACCTGTTGATCATTGTGCTGCTCTTCGTTCTGATCAATCTCTTGGTCGACCTGGCCTATACCGCACTTGACCCACGTGTTCGGTTGGCGGGCCATTCGGCGTGACAAATTAGCCGCCGATGGACGCCGATACACGCGGATGAAATCCACGAATTATCTGTGTGTATCTGTGTTCATCTGTGGTTCCAATAGGATTCTATGCAATTAGCGCAAGCGCCACTCAGGGAATTTACGACAAGCTACGTCCGCGACCGTGTCGCTGTGGCCGCACTGGCTGTACTTTGCTTAATTCTATCTGTGGCTTTATTCGCGCCGCTCGTCTCGCCACAGGACCCCTATGACCTCGCCCAGCTCGACATTCTCGATTCCAAGCTCGCGCCGGGAGCAAAAGCCGGAGCCGGGTTCACCTTCTGGCTCGGCAGCGACGACCAGGGACGGGATATGTACTCCGCCATCCTTTACGGGCTGCGGATCAGCCTTGGCGTCGGCGTGATGTCCACGGTCATCGCGCTTACTCTCGGCATGGCGATCGGCCTCATCTCGGCCTATGCCGGCGGATGGCTCGACAACCTCATCATGAGGCTGGTGGACCTTCAGCTTTCCTTCCCCTCGATCCTGATCGCGCTGGTGCTGCTCGCGGTGGTGGGACAGGGCGTGGACAAGATCGTGATCGCACTGATCACCGTGCAGTGGGCCTATTACGCGCGCACGGTGCGCGGCGCGGCGCTGGTCGAGAAGCGCAAGGAATACGTGGACGCCGCGCGTGTGATGGCGTTCAGCACGCAGCGCATTTTGTTCCGGCACATTCTTCCGAACGTCCTGCCGCCGCTGATAGTGGTCGCGACGGTGCAGGTCGCGCACGCGATCGCGCTCGAAGCGACGCTGTCCTTCCTCGGGCTCGGCATGCCGATCACCTCCCCCTCGCTGGGATTGCTGATCTCAAACGGCTTCGCCCACCTGCTGTCGGGGCGCTACTGGATGAGCTTCTTCCCCGGAGTGGCTCTGCTCATTACTATCGTTGCAATTAATTTGGTCGGGGATCGACTACGCGATGTGCTTAACCCGCGACTGCGGAGCCACTATGGAGCGTAGCTAGGGGTAGTTGACGAAGTCACGCGGTGACGCAGTGAAGTACTCCCCTCCTGCCTGAGGAGGGGTGTCACAAAGTGACGGGGTGGTGGGAGGAAACGTGCCCGTGCACGTTCGAGCCGGCGAAGGCCCGATGCGCGGCCTAAGATCGTGTAGGGATATTCCTGACACTCATCACCCATCACGGGGTCTCTGCGCTTGAGGGATGACAACGGCAAGCGCAGAATGGCTATCTACACATCCGCAGTTATAGGCTACATTGACATCATCTATTTTCTTGATTGACGCATGCCAAAAAACATTTTCGTCCTCGTTCTCTCGAGCTTGATCGTGGTGGCTCAGGCCCGAGCAGCCGACGAGCCCGAGAAAAAGCCCAAGAGCAGCAACAAGGTTGAACGTGCGGTCGAAAAGGCCGGCGCCGCCTTGGGCAAGACGGCGGACAAGGTGGAAAAGAAGGTCAAGAAAGCCGCGGCCGCTACGGAGAAGGCCATCGATTCCGCCGGCAAGAAGACCAGCCACTGGATCAAGGAAAAGTTGGACTGATGCGCCACGGCATACCGGATTCCGCGAGCGCACCGAATAAACCGGGAAGGACCACGGCTTAACTCTTGAGCGCTTGACCCATCACTCGACACTCGACACTCGGCACTCGACACTCATCGCCCATCACTCATCACTCATCACTCATAACTTCAAACGGAGGAACCCATGAAGCCTTCCACTCGTTGGACGATCGTTGTTTTGGTGGTGGTCGCAATCGGCATTATCTGGCTGCTCTGGGCCAAGCGCGATCAGCAGCCGGCACCGGCCAAGGGTCCAGTTGCGACCCAGCCCACCGCGCCGAAGCCGGGGCCGACGCCTGCCCCGACCCCGCCCAAGGCGGAGGAGCCGGTGACCGCCTCAGTGCTTTTCGACTTCGACCGGTCGGTGGTACGACCCGGTGAAGCCTCGAAACTCGACGAGCTGGCCGCTAAAATTAAGGGCCGCACATTCGATCGCCTCGACGCCGTTGGCCACGCCGACCGGATCGGCGCGGATGACTACAACCTGAAGCTCTCCAAGCGGCGCGCCGAAGCCGTGCAGGCTTACCTGGTCGGCAAAGGTATCGACGCCGGGCGCATTCGCGCCGACGCCAAGGGTGAGGGGGAGGCCATGACTGGCGACGCATGCAAGAACTTGGGTCCGGAAAACCGGAAGAACCAGAAGCTGGTCGAATGCCTGCAGCGCGATCGCCGCGTGGAGGTCAAGCTCGTAGCCACGCGCTGATCAGCCGCGCCGCACAAATGAGGTCGGAGCAATTGTTGATAAGCGAAACGCCGAATATCATAGGAGAAACGATATGACTCTATGTCCCGTCGCCCTGGCAGTCGGATGCAAGAAGTGTTTGGCGTTCACGGTCTGTCCCCTGAAAGGCGTCATCGGCGATTACAAGAAAGAGGAAGAAACGCAAACGAAGCGGCCAGCCGACCCGGCGAAACGCGACGGGAAGCATTAAGCAGCGTAAAGGGATGAGGGATGAGAACCTAAGGGGTCTTGAATCTTGAATTTTCAAGTTTCAAGACCTGCCCCCCTTTTAGTAACATATAAGTTACTATACCCATGCCTGATGTTCGCGTAGCGGTATACATCGATGCGACAGGGCGATCGACCTTCACCAGATGGTTGGAGGCATCGATCGACGGGGTCCGATCGACGGGGTCAGGCTTGGCTAATTGCATATTGGATGCGGTAAAAAGTTGCGAACGGCCATAATCATTCTCGGAGGATTCTTACTGCTCGGTCTTTGCCTTGTTGCCGGGCGGTGGATTGGCGGCACCGGCACGGAGACGACGATGACCGCAGCCAAAGTCTTCATCGCGATCTGG
>JBGQGU010000168.1:0-6847 GCA_041497655.1 Gammaproteobacteria bacterium | reverse complement strand
TCCTGTGCCATGCGCCGGAAGGAATAATTGCTGTGGTCTTCTCGCCCGCGCGGCTTGCCGCTGTCGCCGTAGCCGCGCAGGTCGGTCGCGACCACCGTAAAATCCTGCGCCAGGCGCGGCGCCACCAAGTGCCAGTGCACGTGGGTGAGCGGGTTGCCGTGGATCAGCAGCACTGCCGGCCCCTTGCCGCCGACGCGGCCGACGATCTTCACCTCGGGATCGGAGGTCCGTATCTCGAAACGCTTGAAGCCTTCGTACATGAATGAAACCGCCTATTCCTGGAGACCAACGAATAGTCGAATGGTACAATCTCGACCAAACCATAACAATGGTTCCCGGATCCGCCCGGCGGTTTCATCACCGACAGATTTGTTGTGTCCCCGCTGACGATAGTTGTTGTATTTCTTGGCGTCCTTGGCGTCTTGGCGGCTGTTTTGAGGTTTCTGCCGTGAAGATTCTGGTTCTGCCCGGTGACGGCATTGGGCCCGAGATCACGGACGCCACGCTTGCCGTGCTCGACTGCGGCAACGCAAAGTTCAAGCTCGACTTCTACGCCAACATCCGTGGATCGCTTGCTCGCGCTTGACAATCGGCTCCGGTAGAACCGACCGGATTAGCGACAAATTGTTGAAACGGCACTAGGAATTCGCCGGTCCGGACTCCGGCGAATTCCTTAAACGTTCCAACTTAACAGCTTACCTTCACATCTCTCCGTCATACACGGGTGTCACGCCGTGCGTTATGCTATGCGAGCGCCGCTCCAGGGGAGTGACGTGTGTTCGCTGCCCGATTCGTTCAAGTCATCAAAAAGGGAGGCGTCATGAATTTTACGGCTCTGGTCACCTCGTTGCAAGACACCTTGGGCGCGCACCTGCCCAGGATACTCGGCGCGCTCGGAATATTGATCATCGGCTGGCTGGTCGCGGTGCTCGCGCGCGCCGGCGTGATGCGCCTGCTCGAGTTGCTCTCCGTCAATCTGCGCATTCGCGAAAGCACCGGCCAGTCTCTCGACGTCGAGAAGTGGATCGCGATCGGCGTGTTCTGGCTGATCATCCTGCTCACGCTGCTCGGCATGTTCAACGCGCTCGATCTTGCGCTCATCTCCAACCCATTCCAGGTGCTGGCGAGCCAGATCTTCGGCTACTTGCCGCGGCTGCTTGGCGGCACCCTGCTGGTGTTGATCGCGTGGCTCGCGGCCACTCTGCTGCGCGCCCTCGTCGCACGCCTGCTGGCAAAGACCGACTGGGACGACAAGCTCTCCAAGCAGGCCGCCATGGAACCGATGAGCAAGAATGTCGGCAACGTCCTGTTCTGGCTGGTGATCCTGCTGTTCATCCCGGCGATCCTCGGCGCCTATGACCTGCAGGGATTGCTCGCGCCGGTGCAGGGGATGATCAACAAGGTGCTCGCCATGCTGCCCAACCTGTTCGCCGCGTTCGTGATCGGCTTCGTGGGCTGGCTGGTGGCGAAGGTGATGCGCGGGCTCGTCACCAATCTCCTCGCCGCCGCCGGGGCCGACAAGGCAGGGCACAGCGCAGGGCTCGACGAGTCGGTCCACCTCTCGCGCGTGATCGGGACGCTCGTGTTCATCTTCATCTTCATCCCGACGCTGATTGCGGCGCTCGACGCCCTGCAGATCGAGGCGATATCGCGGCCGGCAACCGACATGCTGGCACAGATCCTGAACGCGGTTCCGCACATCGTCGCCGCGGGCCTGATCCTGATCGTCACCTGGTACGTCGCCAGGTTCGCGTCCGCGCTGGTAAGCCGGCTTCTCAACGGCATGGGCCTGGACAACCTGCCTGAGAAAATCGGCATGGGTCGGGCGTTCGGCGGCCAGCTCAAGCTCTCTAGCCTGGTCGGCATCGTCATCATGTTCTTCGCCATGCTGTTCGCCACGGTGGAGGCCGCCAACCAGCTCCAGTTCACCCAGGTGCGCGACGTCGTCACCACCTTCATCAACTTCGGTGGCGACGTGCTGCTCGGCGGCATGATCCTGGTGATCGGCCTCTGGCTCGCCAATGTCGCCCACGCCGCGATCATGCGCACCGGGACTGACAGCGCGAAGGGGCTTGCGCGCCTGGCGCAGGTGGCAATTATCGGCCTGGTGATCGCGATGGGCCTGCGCGCGATGGGCATCGCCGATGACATCGTGAACCTCGCTTTCGGGTTCACCTTCGGCGCAATCGCGGTGGCGGTGGCGCTGTCGTTCGGCCTCGGCGGGCGCGAGGCCGCCGGTAAGCAGATGGATTACTGGCTGGGCAAGCTGCGGAAATGAGGTAATAAGTCTGAACCACGAAGGACACAAAGGAAGATCAAGAAAGGAATCGAACCGCCAAGACGCCAAGAGAATCAGAATCTTCAATCACAAAGGAAAATCAATACAGGAATTAGACCGCCAATGCCAAGTCGCAACTGCCAAGCCATCTTCATTCTGCTTGTGCTGGCCCTGATTGGCAGCAGTCATGCTGCCGAATTCGTGCCCTATCCCGGAGCCACGCTCGACAAGGCGATGAGCGCCAAGTCGACCAAGGTCGCACGAGACACCGGCAGCGCAGATGAAGCAAGCGTCTTTACAACGCGTGATCCGTTCGAGCGCGTGGTTGCCTTTTATGCCAAGCGCGGCGTGGAATATCAGGCGGCGTGGGCGAAGGTCGTTCGTAAGCTGCCCGATGGGCGCGAGATCAAGGTCAAGGTGTTCGTGCTGGACGGCAAGTCCGACCCGACCGAATCGAAGCGCTGGGTGCAGGTGCAATATCCGTTCATCGGCGACGTGGAGATGGTCGGGACGACACCTCGCTACCGGGACGTGCGCGGCGTGACCGTCATTGTCTACACATTCCTGAAGTAGAGCGGGAGAACGGGTTCAGAGCAAGTCGAATCACGACCCACGAATCACGATTCACGCCTTTCCCGTTCCCCGGAAGAAAAACGCCACGGCATGCCGTGGCGTTTTCTGGTAGTGGGAACGGATTATTTGTCGAGGCCGCCCATGCACAAATACTTCACTTCAAGAAATTCCTCGATGCCGTACTTCGAGCCCTCGCGGCCGATGCCGGACTCCTTCACGCCGCCGAACGGCGCGACCTCGGTCGAGATGATGCCGACGTTGATGCCGATGATGCCGGACTCGAGCCCTTCCGCCACGCGCCAGACGCGGCCGATGTCGCGGCTGTAGAAGTAGGCCGCGAGGCCGAACTGTGTGTCATTGGCGAGATCGAGCAGCTCCTGCTCGCTCTTGAAGCGGTAGAGCGGCGCGACCGGGCCGAAGGTCTCCTCGCGGGTAATCTTCATCGCCTTGGTGACGCCGGTCAACACGGTCGGCTGGAAGAACTGGCCGCCCTTCTCATGCCGCTTGCCGCCGGTGACGACGCGCGCGCCTTTCGCCAGCGCATCCGCGATGTGCTCCTCGACCTTTTCCACGGCCTTCTTTTCAATGAGCGGCCCTTGCACCACGCCGGCCTCGAGGCCGTTGCCGACTTTCATGGCGGAGACTTTTTCGGTGAGCTTGCCGGCGAATTTCTCATAGACGCCGTCCTGCACGTAGATGCGGTTGGCGCAGACGCAGGTCTGGCCCGTATTGCGGAATTTGGAAGCCAGCGCGCCTTCCACCGCGGCGTCGAGATCGGCGTCGTCGAACACGATGAAGGGAGCGTTTCCGCCCAGCTCGAGCGACACCTTCTTGACGGTGCTCGCGCATTGCTCCATCAGCTTCTTGCCGACCTCGGTCGAGCCGGTGAAAGTGAATTTCCGCACCAGGGGGTTGGTGGTGAGCTCCTTGCCGATGGGCCCCGCGGTTCCAGTTACTACCGACAGCACCCCCTTCGGTATGCCGGCACGCTCCGCGAGCTCGCACAGCGCGAGCGCCGAGTACGGCGTCATGCTAGCGGGCTTGATCACCATGGTGCAGCCGGCGGCGAGCGCCGGGCCCGCCTTGCGGGTAATCATCGCGTTGGGGAAATTCCACGGCGTCACCGCGGCGCACACGCCGATCGGCTGCTTGATCACGACGATGCGGCGGTCGGCCGCCTGGGCGGGGATGGTGTCGCCGTAAACGCGCTTGCCCTCCTCCGCGAACCACTCGATGAAGGACGCACCGTAGGCAATCTCGCCGCGCGATTCCGCGAGGGGCTTGCCCTGCTCCACGGTCATCAGCACCGCGAGGTCCTCCTGGTTCGCCATCATGATCTCGAACCATTTGCGGAGCACGGCCGCACGCTCCTTGGCGCTCTTCGCGCGCCATGCGGGCCAGGCGGCGTTCGCGGCTTCGATCGCGCGCCGCGTCTCAGCCACGCCCATCCCCGGCACGGTGCCGATCTGCTGGCCGTCGGCCGGGTTGTAGACCGCGATGGTGGACTTGTCGTCGGCGTCCACCCACTGGCCGTTGATGTAGCACCGCTGGCGGAACAGCCCCATGTCCTTCAGCTGGACCGCGGGTTTTACTTTCTGCAGCATGTTGGAATCCTCGTGATGGATCGAAGGGATGCGGGCGGGAGACCGCCTCGTGTGTCGCTAGAAATTATAACAGAGCGCGCATCGCGTTCCGACAACGCCGGCAAATATGCTTGATATAATCGGGCCTTAGAATACCGAATGTCATCATTGACTCCCCCCACTGCTCGTCCGCTGTCGCGCCTGCGCGGGGTGGTCTTGTGCGGAGCCGTGTCGCTGCTGCTGCTAGGGGGCTGCGCCAGCACCGGCAACCCGCGCGACCCGCTCGAACCGATCAACCGCGGCATCTACACGTTCAATGACGGCGTCGATCACCTGCTCATCAAGCCGGCGGCGGAATTCTATCGCTTCGCGGTGCCGCAGTTCATGCGCGCCGGCGTCAACAACTTTTTCTCCAACATCAACGACGTGATCGTCGCGCTCAACAGCCTGCTGCAGGGCAAGGTGACGCAGGCGGGATCCGACGTCGCGCGCCTGATCGTCAATACGACGGTCGGCGTGCTCGGCCTGTTCGACGCGGCGACTGAAATCGGGCTGGAGAAGCATAACGAGGACTTCGGCCAGACGCTCGGCTACTGGGGCATCGGCGACGGGCCGTACCTGGTCCTGCCGCTCATCGGTCCCAGCAGCGCGCGGGATGCTGTCGGCTGGGTCGGCGACTTTTACGCGTGGCCCATTACCTACCTCGAGCCCGACCGCGACCGCAAGTTCCTGATCGCGGTGCGCTTCGTTACCGCCCGCGCCGATTTGCTCGAGGCAAGCCGGATACTCGAAACCGCCGCGCTCGATCCCTACGAATTCGTGCGCGACGCTTACCTCCAGCGCCGCCGCAATCTGGTGTACGACGGCAAACCGCCGCCCGACGAAGACGACCTCGAGAACGACGTCAAGCCCAAGCCGAGCGCGCCCGAGGCGGCTCCTGCACCGGGTCCCGCATCTCAGTAGCGCGCCGAAGCGAGATAGATCCCGGCGCAGATCAACGCCGCGCCGGCAAAGTGGAACGCCTGCAGCGATTCGCGCAGGAAAACCACGGCCAGCAGCGTCCCGAACACCGGTATGAGGTGCAGGAACTGCCCGGCACGGTTGGCCCCCACCTCCGCCACCGCCCTGTTCCAGAAAAGATAGGCGAGCACCGAAGGGAATATACCGGTGTACGCGATGCCCGCAATCACGCCTGGTGAGAACACCACGGGTTCCGCTTGCAGCGCTTCCAGGACGTGCAACGGAGCAAGGATAGCCACACCGATCACGATGGTGGTCCCGAGAAAGGTGAGGCCGTCGAGCTCCCGCGGCCTCAGGCGCAGGCACGCGGTGTAGACCGCCCAGAACAACGCCGCGATGATCAGCAGCACATCACCCCGCACCAGCTCGAGCGCGACCAGGACCCGCGGGTTTCCGCGGGCCACGATCGTCAGTACGCCGGCGAGCGAGGCCGCGAGTCCCGCCCACTGGCGCGCCGACGCGCGCACCCCGAATGCGAGGAAGTTGACCGCGATGATCATCAGGGTGCACGCACTGTTGATGAGCGCGCTATTGGTGGCAGTGGTGGTGTGCAGGGCGGCATAGAGCATCGTGTTGTAGGTCGCGACGCCCAGGATGGAGAGCAAGAGCATCACCCTCCAGTTGGCCGCCAGGACGCGCCAGTTCCGGGCGAGCGGTCCGGCGATCCACGGCAGGAGAATGAAGAGCGCGATGCACCAGCGCCAGAACGCAAGCGTCACCGGCGGCACCGCCTCGTGCAGCGCGCGTCCGATCACCGCATTGCCCGACCAGAACAGGGCGGTCAGCGTAAGCAGCAAGTATGGCGACAACGATACCGACCGT
Source organism: Gammaproteobacteria bacterium (assembly GCA_041497655.1). Classification (GTDB taxonomy): domain Bacteria; phylum Pseudomonadota; class Gammaproteobacteria; order Burkholderiales; family SG8-41; genus SG8-41. The sequence continues at coordinate 571 of JBGQGU010000168.1, read as the reverse complement.
TGTGACGGGTCACTCGTCACTCGTCACTCGTCACTCGTCACTCGACACTCGACACTCGACACTCGACACTCGACACTCGACACTCGACACTCGTCACTCGACACTCGACACTCGACACTCGCGTTAGTTCAGCCGCGCGGCAACCTGCTGCAATTCCACCACGCGTCGTTGCACCATCGCCACGTCGTCGGCGCCCGGCTTGAGCATGAGGTAGTTGCGGAAATCGGAGAGGGCGGCGCGGAAACACTCCAGGTCCAGGTAGATGGCGGCGCGGTCGCGGTACTCCTCCGCCGCCCGCGGTTCGAGCGTGATGACGCGGTCGGCGACGGCCAGTGCGCGCGGGAGATCGCGGCGTTGCAGGTAAATGCTCTTCAGGTTGCGCAGCATGCGCGCCAGGATGTCCTTCTTGCCGGTGGCTGCCAGCATGCGCCGCGCTATATCGGGCGGGGGCGCCGCGCCGCCACGCAGCGCTCGCAACCGCTGCTGGAGGTCTTCCAGGCTCAACGACACGCCTCCCGCGTAGGGATCGAGCACGATCACCCCGTCGCGCGCCGGGCATTTCACCAGGAAG
>JBGQGU010000167.1:0-6848 GCA_041497655.1 Gammaproteobacteria bacterium | reverse complement strand
CTGCCAGTCGGGTCAGATCATGTCGGCGGCGGCGCTGCTCGCGAAGAACAAGAACCCGAACGATGCCGAGATCGAAAAGGCAATGGAAGGACACATTTGCACCTGCGGCACCTACAACCGCATCCGCAAGGCGATACACACCGCGGCGGCGATGATGAGAAAGGGGGCGTAACATGCGTGCCACTATCAATCGGGATCGCAGAACCTTCCTCAAGGCGGGCACCGCGGCGGGCGGCGGGCTCGCGATCGGCTTCTACCTGCCGGGCGCAGCCCGCGTCGCGGAAGCGGCGGCGGGTGAGGCCAAGCTCAACGCCTTTGTCAGGATCGGCACCGACGGCAAGGTCACCGTCGTGTGCGGTCAGTCGGAAATGGGACAAGGCTGTCACAACGCGCTCTCGATGCTGATCGCCGAGGAGTTGGAGGTCGAATTCAAGAACGTGCACATCGAGCAGGGTGGCGTCGACCCGGCATTCGGCAACCCGCGCTACATTGGTTTCAAGGCGGTCGGAGGCTTCCAGGGCACCGGCGGCAGCTCCAGCGTGCGCAACGTAGGCCCTGTGGCGCGGCGCGCGGGTGCGGCCGCGCGCTTCATGCTGATCTCGGCCGGCGCCGAGAGCATGCAGGTGCTGCGGTCGGAGTGCATCGCCGAGAACGGCTTCGTGATTCACAAGCCGAGCGGCCGCAAGGTGTCCTACGGATCCGTCGCGAACGATGCGGCGAAGATGGTGGCGCCTGACGAGCCGGCGCTCAAGCCGCGGTCCGAATTCAAGATTCTCGGTAAATCGACACCGCGCCACGACCTGCCGCTCAAGGTTACCGGCAAGCCGATCTACGGCATCGACGTGAAGCGCCCCGGGATGCTCACCGCCACGATCGCCAAATGCCCGGTATTCGGCGGCAAGGTGAAAAGCTTCAGCGCTGATAGAGCCCTCAAGGTGCCGGGCGTAAAGAAGGTCGTTCAGGTCAGCTCGGGCGTGGCGGTAGTCGCCGACAACTACTGGGCGGCGAAGAAGGGTCGCGACGCGCTGGAGGTCACCTGGGACGAGGGACCGATGGCGAAGGTGAGCACGCCCGACATCTACCGGAATTGGGCTGAGCTTGCGAAGGGTTCCACCGCCGCGGAGCGGCTCAAAGTGGGCGACGTTCCTGCGGCGCTCGCGGCGGGCGCCAAGCGCGTGGAGGCGGTGTACGAGGTGCCGTTCCTCGCGCATGCGTGCATGGAACCGATGAACGCGACCGCGCACTTCAAGGGCGACTCGGTCGAGATCTGGGCGCCGACCCAGGCGCAGTCGTGGAACCAGCACTGGGTGTCGCAATTGACGGGCCTGCCGCCCAAGGCGATCACGATCCACACGACCTATCTCGGCGGCGGCTTCGGGCGCAGGCTCGAGAGCGACTACGTGCTGGACGCGGTCGAGACTTCGCGCGCCGCGGGCAACGTGCCGGTGAAAGTCGTGTGGACACGCGAAGACGATTTGCAGCACGACTTCTATCGCCCGGCCTCGCTCAACGTGCTGCAGGCCGCGCTCGGCGCGGACGGCATGCCGACCGCGTGGCGTCACCGCATCGTCGGCGCCTCCATCCTGCAGTACTTCAAGACCTTCGCGCACTTCCTGCGCAAGGACGGGCTCGATCCGACTTCGGTGCAGGGCGCCGCCGACTACTTCCCGTACGACATCGCCAACGTTTATTTGGACTATGTCAACAACAACCCCGGCGTGCCCTCCGGATTCTGGCGCTCGGTCGCGAATTCCCAGAACGGCTTTCTCCTCGAGAGCTTCGTGGACGAGCTGGCGCACGCGGCAGGAAAGGATCCCTACCAGTACCGCAAGCAACTGCTGGGGAAACCAATCGCGGCGCGGCTGCGCGGGGTGCTCGACCTCGCGGCGGAGAAAGCGGGCTGGGGCAAGCCGCTGCCTGCCGGCGTGCACCGCGGGATTGCGGCGCACTTCTCATATAACAGCTATTGCGCGCAAGTAGCGGAGGTATCGGTAGCAAAGGACGGGAAGGTCAAGGTGCACCGGGTGGTCGCGGCGATCGACGCGGGCTGGGTGGTCAATCCCGAGATGCTGAAATACCAGATCGAGGGCGGGATTTTCTACGGCCTCACCGCTGCACTCTATGGGGAGATCACGATCAAGAACGGGCGCGTCGAGCAGTCGAACTTCAACGACTACAAGATCGCGCGCATGGACGAGATGCCCAAGGTCGAAGTGCATATTCTCGAGGGGCAGGGCGAGCAGGGCGGGGGCGGCGAGCCGGGCGTGCCACCGATCGCGCCCGCGATCTGCAACGCGATCTTCGCCGCGACCGGGAAACGCATCCGCAAGCTCCCGATCAAGCCCGAGATGCTGAGGACCTAGGAATTTGTCCGGCTTCGCCCCGACAAATTCCTTACGATTCGTCCAGCGTTCAGTACAAGTTGCAGTTCGTGCGGGGCGGCTCAGGCCGCCCCGTTTTTTTGCGTCGGCGTGATTTGATCCAACCTGATACCGTAGCCTTTGCGTTGTGGTTAAATTGACGTAATGAAGCCATGGTCTGAAAACCAATGAACACGACCGTCGTCATCGCGCTCGGCGGCGCCGCCTTGCTCAGGCGCGGCGACCCGCTCGAGGCGAACGTGCAGCGCGCCAACATCGCGCGCGCCGTCCAGTCGGTGGCGAAAATCGCGAGCCATCACAATATCGTCGTCACCCACGGTAATGCGCCGCAGATGGCCCTGCTCTCACTGCAGGCGGAGGCCTACGCGCAGGTCCCGCCCTACCCCCTGGACGTGCTGGGCGCCGAGACCGAGGGCATGATCGGTTACCTGATCGAGCAGGAACTCAGGAACTGTCTGCCGAAACGCGAGGTGGTGACCCTGCTGACCCAGGTCGAAGTGAACCCGGACGACCCTGCGTTCAAGAATCCCTCTGTCCTCATCGGTCCGGCTTACAACCAGGGACAGGCGCAGCGCCTTGGCCAGGAGCGCGGCTGGAAGATGATGGCGGTCAGCGGCCAGGCGTGGCGGCGAGCGGTGCCCTCGCCAGAGCCGCTCCGCATCCTGGAGCTGACCGCGATCCGCGCGCTCGTGACGGCGGGCGCCGTGGTGGTGTGCGCGGGAGGCGGCGGCATTCCGGTGACGGTCACCCCCCAGGGCATGGTACGCGGCGTTGAGGCGGTAATCGAAAAGGACTATGTGGCCGCGCTGCTCGCGCACAAGATCGGTGCCGCCGCCCTTTTGCTTCTCACCGACGTGGACGCGGCCTACGAGGCATGGGAAACGAATTTCAAGCGGCCGATCCGCGAGACCACGCCGGAACCGCTGCGCAAGATGTCGTTCGCGCCGGGCTCGATGCAGCCCAAAATCGAGGCGGCGTGCCGCTTCGTTGAGACCGGCGGCGGCTTCGCCGGCATCGGGCTCCTCGAAGACGCAGCCTCGATACTCGAGGGCAGCCGCGGCACGGTGGTGCGGAAGAGCGGCGTCAGCCTCGATTTCATACCGCACCAGCAAGCCGCCAAGCAGCCCGGCCCCACGACCCTGTCGCGGGCGGCGGCGGCGAAGCAGGCCGCCAAGCAGCCCGGCCCCACGACTCTTTCGCGGGGGGCGACCGCGAAGCGGCCGGTCCAGCCGGCTCCAACGCCGCAACCGTCAACCAAGCCACCCGGGAAAACGAAATAGAATGAATTCGGAGCGGCTTGGGCCGCCCCGATTTCATAATTGAACCCATCTCAAGAATCCCCTCTCCCCACTGCCGCGGGGCGAGGGAGTGCTCTTCAGACTGCGTCTAGCAACACTCCTGGTGCCGGCGCTTGACGACGCCGAGCACGTCATCGGGCTCGCGCTTCCACCAGTTGCGCGCCGAGAAGATTTCCACTTCGTGGAAGCCGCGGTAGCCCGCGGTTTCCATCCACGAGCGGATCAGCGGCAGTTCGATCACGCCGTCGCCCATCATACCGCGGTCGTTCAAGAGGTCAGTAGTCGGCACCAGCCAGTCGCAAATGTGGAACGCGAGCAGGCGCTTGTCGCCCGCCCGCTCGATCTGCTGCGCCAACGCCGGGTCCCACCATACGTGATAGACGTCCACCGCGACGCCGAGAGTGCCGCTCGCGCCGGAGTCGAGTTGGTCGCACAGGTCGAGCGCCTGCGCCATCGTATTGACGCAGGCGCGGTCGGCGCAATACATCGGGTGCAGCGGCTCGATCGCGAGGGGCACGCCCGCGGCGCGCGCGTGGTCGAGGACTTCCCCGATGCCGTCGCGCACCATCTCGCGCGCGCCCGCGAGGTCCTTCGATTCCGCCGGGAGCCCCCCGGCGACCAGCACCAGGCAGCGCGCGCCGAGCGTCGCCGCATCCTCGATCGCGCGCAGATTGTCGTCGAGCGCCGCCTGGCGGTCCTTGCGTTCCGCCGCCGGGAACATGCCGCCGCGGCAAAGGCCCGTCACTTTCAAGCCGTTGTCGCGGACGAGCCGCGCCGCTTCCTTCGTGCCCAGCTCGGCGAGCTTGTCGCGCCACGGCGAGATGCCGCGGATGCCATGGCGCGCGCAGCCCTCGATCACCTCGCGCAGGCTCCACCGCTCCCGCACCGTCGCGGTGTTCAGCGACAACAGGCCAGGATCGGGGGGTGCGACTTTCATGCAAGGATGAGGGATGAAGTGTCGAGGAATGAGTGTCGAGGGAAGAAGTTAGAACGGCTCAGGGTCGTGATTCCACTCGACACCCGACACTCGTCACTCGTCACTCGTCACTCAGGCAATTCCGCGCGTTGCGAGGAATTGCTTCATGCGGTGGCAGGCGAGCGCCGGATCGGCGAGCAGCCCGGCCTGGTCCGCGAGGCGGAACAACTCGGCGAAATGCAGGAGGCTGCGCGCGCTCTCCTGGCCGCCCACCATCACGAAGTGCTCCTGGTGGCCGTTCAGCCACGCGAGGAACACGATGCCGGTCTTGTAGAAGCGCGTCGGCGCCTGGAAGATGTGGCGCGACAGCGGCACGGTCGGCGCGAGGATGTCGTGGTAGGCCGCGCGGTCACCGCCCGCGAGCGCCGACAGCGCGCCCGAGGCCGCGGGAGCGATCGCGTCGAAAATGCCGAGCAGCGCGTCCGAATGCCCCTCTCCATCGCCCTCGATCAGCTCCGCGAAGTTGAAATCGTCGCCGGTATACATGCGCACGCCCTTGGGAAGCCGGCGCCGCATCGCGATCTCCTTGTCCTTGTCGAGCAGCGAAATCTTGATGCCGTCCACCTTCGCCGCGTGCTTCCGGATCACGTCGAGGCAGACGTCCATCGCTTTGCCGTGGTCCGCGTGGCCCCAGTAGCCCTCGAGCGCGGGATCGAACATCTCGCCCAGCCAGTGGATGATCACCGGCTCCCTCACCTGCGCGAGCACGCGGTCATATACCCGCGCGTAGTCATCGGGCGATTTCGCGCGCGCCGCGAGCGCGCGGCTCGCCATCAGCACGATGCGCCCACCGAGCTTTTCCACCGCCGCGCACTGTTCCTCGTAGGCCGCGATCACCCGCTCGATCCCGAGGCCCGGGTCCGGCGCCAGATGGTCGGTGCCGGCGCCACAGCCGACCACCGCACCCGGCACGCTCCTGGCCGCCTCGAGCGTCCGGCGGATCAGTTCGAGCGAGCTCGCCCAGTCCATGCCCATGCCGCGCTGAGCCGTGTCCATCGCCTCAGCGACACCGAGGCCCCACGACCACAGGTGCCGGCGGAAAGCGATGGTCGCGTCCCAGTCCACCGCCGCCTCGAGCCACGGCTCGCGCGCCGACCACGGATCGGCCACCACGTGCGCCGCGGCGTAGGCAATGCGCGTGAAGGGCCTCACCGGCCGCTCGAACCTGCGCGGCTCGCGCACGTGGTAAGCCTGCAGTTGGCGGTTTGCAGTTGGCAGCCGGATCGTCTCGATCGCGTCGCGCTTCATGATTCTGCACTCGTCACTCGACACCCGACACTCGTCACGCTCGCAATGTCGGTACCGTTACCCATCGACGACGCTTCCAGCTTCTGAGGCCCAATTCTGCGAGCTGCACGCCCTTCGCGCCCTCCAGCAGGCCCCAGCGGAACGGGCCCTCGCCCGCGACGTGCTTCAGGTAGAGCTCCCACTGCGCCTTGAATGCATTGTCGCACCCGGTGTCGTCGGGAACTTCTTTCCAACCCTCGAAAAAATCGATCGGCTGCGGGAGGTCCGGGTTCCACACCGGCTTCGGCGTCTCCTCGAGCGACTGCGTCCAGCAGCGCCGCAGTCCAGCCACCGCCGAGCCACGCGTGCCGTCCACCTGCAGCGTGAGCAGGTCGTCGCGCCGCACCCGCACCGTCCAGGAGCTGTTGAAATGCGCGATGACGCCACCCGCGAGCTCGAAAGTCGCGTAGGCCGCGTCATCGGCGGTCGCCCTGTATTTTTTTCCGTTCTCGTCCCACCGGTACGGGATATGTGTCGCACCGTGGCACGACACCGCCTTCACCTGGCCGAAGAGATCGTCGAGCACGTAGCGCCAGTGGCACAGCATATCGAGGATGATCCCGCCGCCGTCCTGCTTCCGGTAATTCCACGACGGGCGCTGCGCCGGCTGCCGGTCGCCCTCAAACACCCAGTAGCCGAACTCGCCACGCACCGAGAGGATGCGGCCGAAGAAGCCTGAATCGCGCAGCCGCTTGAGCTTCAACAGTCCAGGCAGCCACAGCTTGTCCTGCACCACGCCGTGCTTCACGCGCGCCTTCTTCGCCGCGCGATAGAGGCTCAGCGCCGCGGCGAGCGTCGTGGCGACGGGCTTCTCGCAGTACACGTGCTTGCCGGCTGCGATCGCCTGAATGAGAAGCCTCGGGCGCAGCTGCGTCGAGGCGGCGTCGAAGAACACCGCGTCCGCCT
>JBGQGU010000166.1:0-6880 GCA_041497655.1 Gammaproteobacteria bacterium | reverse complement strand
GCCATGCTCAGGGGCGAGTGCGATGCGGCGGGGGTGCACTGGGCGATGCCGGTGAAGGTGGAACGCGTGGCGCGGCACGAGGGCGGGGACGCGCCGGGTTTCGAGGTCGCGACGACGCAGGGGAGCTTCCGCGCCCGCGCGATGGTGGTGGCGACGGGCGGCCTGTCGATCCCGAAGCTCGGCGCGACGCCGCTCGGCTACCGCATCGCCGAGCAGTTCGGCCTGCCGGTGGTGGCGCCGAAGCCCGCGCTGGTGCCGCTCGCGGCGCCGCCGGAGTGGTTGGCGCAGTTCGGGAAGCTGTCCGGGGCGTCGTTCGACGTGATCGCCTCCTGCGCCGAAGCGCCGCGCGGCTCGGAGTGGCCGTCGTTTCGCGAGGCGGCGCTGATCACGCACCGCGGCCTGTCGGGGCCGGCGATCCTGCAGGTGTCGTCGTACTGGCAGCTCGCGGGCGGGCGCGGCCCGGTGGCGCTCGATCTGCTGCCCGGGCGCGACGCAGGCGCATGGCTGGCGGCGCATCGCCGCGACCAGCAGGGGCTCGGCGCGCTGCTCGCGGAGTTCCTGCCGCGCCGCTTCGCGCAAGGTTTCGCGGAGGCGCATGGCTGGACGCAGCCGCTCGCGCAGCTGTCGAACGCGGTCCTCGAGACGGTCGCGCGAACGCTCAACGGCTGGCGCATCCAGCCTTCGGGCACGCTGGGCTATGCCAAGGCCGAAGTGACGCTGGGCGGCGTGGATACCGACGCGCTCTCGCAACAGACCCTGGAAGCGCGCGGCGTTCGGGGCCTGTACATCATCGGCGAGGTAGTGGATGTCACCGGCTGGCTCGGCGGCTACAACTTCCAGTGGGCGTGGTCGTCCGGTCACGCCGCAGGCATGGCTGCGTAGCCGGCCTCTGCCCGAGAAGCAAACCGGGGACGGACCACCATTTTGTGAAGGTAAATGGGGTCGGGTTCACATTTCAACCCAAAAAGTGAACCCGGCCCTATTTACAAATATAGCGAATATTGGCTGCACCTCGCTTCGCGCTATCGACGATTTTGGCTCGCACCGCACGCGCGTTTCATTATGTTAGGGGCTCTTATGGTTTTTGCCGACTTCCACGACGATTTCGTCGAATCGCTCGTAGAGACGTGAATAGTCGGTATCGGTCATGCCATGGGCGATCGCCACGTCGAGGAAGTCGCGGGTGACTGTGCCCAGAGGTACTTTCGTGTCGAGTGCGCCGGCCAGTCCGACCGCCATTGATACATCCTTGCGCAGATTGTAAACGCGCGAACGGGCATCCCACTTGCCCGACAAAATATGTTTGGGGAAGCGAACTTCGCTGGCGTAGCTGCGGGCGTTCGACACGTTGAAGACATTGATCATGTCGGCAAGGTTGATGCCGGCGGTTTCGGCCATGCGGCCGCCCTCGCAGGTCGCCAGAAAGATCGTGTGGCAGACCATATTGTGGATGAGCTTCATGGTATGGCCGGCGCCGCTGCTGCCAAGGTAGAACGTCCGATCGGCAATCGGGTCGAGAAGGGTGCGCGTACGTTCGAATGCCGCCTTGTCGCCGCCGATCATCAGCGTCAGCGTTCCGGCATCAGCACCCGTGGCACCGCCGCTCATACCGGCGTCGAGATAGGCGATGCCGTGTGCCGCCGCGCGCGCGGCGAGTTCCCTGGTTGCAACCGGATCCGAGGTTGTAAAGTCGTAGACGACGAGCCCCTCGGCTGCTCGCGCCAGAACGCCATCTTTGCCTTCAAAGCACGACGCGATCTCCGGCGTTGCCGGAACGACGAAGAACATTGCGTTGCAGGCCGCCGCCATTTCACCCGGTGGTGCAATGTCGATGCCGGCTGTTACGCTAAATGCAGCACGGGCTGCCGGGGCAACATCCCACGCCATGAGCGGTACGCCTGCTTTTTGAAAATTGCGAGCAATGCCGCCGCCCATATTACCTAGTCCGACAACGCCAACTTTCTTTTCAATCACGATTACACCCCTATCGAGTAAATGGGGTCGGGTTCACATTTACTCAGAGCTGCGCTCATTTCCGTCACCTGTCTTGCTCACCAGTCACTGAGTATTGGCAAGTCCGGCGCTCTTGATGACTTTCGCCCATTTCTCCGTCTCGGCGCGGATGAACGTGGAGAACTGCTCCGGCGTGCTGCCGACCGGCTGGGCGCCCTGCCTGGCGAGCTGCTCCTTCACGTCCGCGGCGAGCAAGTAGCGTGCGATCTCCTTCTGGAGCTTCGCTATGATCGCAGCAGACGTGCCGGCGGGGGCGGCCATCCCGGTCCAGCCCTGGATCACGACGTCGCGCAACCCGGTCTCCGCGAGCGTCGGCACGTCGGGAAATCCCGCCTCGCGCGAAGTTCCGCACACCGCAAGCAGCCGGAGTTTCCCCGCCTGGATTTGTGGCACCGCGACCGGCATGGTGGAAAACATGTACGCGGTCTGCCCGGTCATGACGTCGAGCAGCGCCGGCGTATCGCCCTTGTTCGGCACGTGCACCGCTTTCACGCCAGCGCCGAGACCGAAAAGCTCCCCGGCGAGATGGGTAAGGTTGCCGATGCCCGACGAGCCGTAGTTGAGCTCGCCCGGGCGCGCCTTGCCCAGCGCGACCAAGTCCTTCACGGATTTCACCGGCAGCGCCGGGTTCGCCACCAGCACGAAAGCGATCGCGGTGGATTGCGTGATCGGCGCAAAGTCGCGCAGGGGATCGTAGGGCAGTTTCCTGTAGATGAACGGGTTCGTCGTCATCGCGCTCGGCACGACCATGGCGAGCGTGTAGCCGTCCGGCCTGGCCCTGGCGGCGAGCTCCATGCCGATGATCGCGTTGGCGCCGGGCCGGTTCTCCACCACGACCTGCTGGCCCCACGCGTCAGTCAAGTGGGCCGCGATCAGGCGCCCCAGGATGTCCACGCTCGAGCCGGCGGCTTGCGAAACGATGATGCGCAGCGGGCGCGCGGGGTATTCCTGGGCGGCGCCTTGGGGCGCGCCGAGCAGCGCCAGCGCCGCCACGGGCGCCCAGCGGACGAGACTGCGTAACGTTGACATGACACCCCCTGGAATTCCGGCGCCGGATGCGGCGTGACCTCGCTCATTCTAGCTGCAAAGCGGCGCGCTGGAATCAATCTTACGTGGGGTGGCACTCGAACCGCGCGCGGGGCGAGCGCGCGAAGAAAGCTTTCCCCTCAGCCGGCGTTACTCTGCCTTCGCCGGGCGAGAATCTCGGGTCGGAGCATGCTGGGTTTTTGCGTTTGCAGGAGTTTCCGTCGCACAAGTCTTGGGTCCGACCACGCTAGGTTTATGCTGTAGCCATGCCGTCCCGAAACGTGCTATGAAGAGCGCCAGGAGCCCATCGCGATGGCGCAGGAGAACAAGCGCAAGATCGGTCTCATCCGGATCCCCTTGAGCATCTCGAGGATTTCCTGGCGCGATCTGGCCGTAACGCTGGGCCCGATTCTTTTACTGAGCATAATCGCGATCTGGATCGCGTTCCGGTTCGTGCGGCCCGCGCCGCCCGATACCATCTTCATTACGAGCGGCCCCGACGGCAGCTTCTTCCGGAACGCGGCCGAGCGCTACCGGAAGATCCTCGCGCGCAACGACGTCAACCTGGAAATTCTCCCATCCCACGGCGCTCTGGAGAACCTGAAGAGGCTGAGCGACCCGGAGTTCCAGGTTGATGTAGGGTTCGTTCAGGGCGGACTTGCTGCCGGCCTGGATACGGACGAGTTGGTGTCGCTCGGGAGCGTGTTTTACGAGCCGGTCATGCTGTTTTACCGTAGCGCGGAGCCCCTCAACCGGATTTCCGCCCTGAAGGGCGAGCGTCTCGCGATCGGTCGCGAGGGCAGCGGAGCGCGCTCGCTCGCTTTGACTCTGCTCAAAGCCAACGGGATCGAGCCGGGCGGACCTACGAGGCTCCTCGACCTATCGGGCGAAGCTGCCGTACAGGCCTTGCTTAGCCGCAAGATCGACGCTGCGATCCTGATGGGTGATTCCGCGACGCCCGGCGCGTTCCGGAAACTGTTGGGCGCGCCGGGTGTGCGCCTGTTCGATTTCGCGCAGGCGGACGGCTATGTGCGCCGCTTCCGTTATCTGAGCAAGCTGGAGCTGCCTTCGGGATCGCTCGACCTGGGCAGGAACGTGCCAGAGAAAACCCTTACCCTGATCGCCCCGACGGTCGAGCTCGTCGCGCGGGCGGACCTGCATCCGGCGCTTTCCGATCTCCTGATCGAGGCCGCACGGGAGGTGCACGGACGCGGCGGGCTCTTGCAGCGCCCTGGCGAATTTCCCGCGCCGCTCGAGCACGAATATCGCATCAGCGATGATGCGGCCCGCTTCTACCAGTCGGGCAAGGGCTTTCTCTATCGCCACCTGCCATTCTGGCTGGCGAGCCTCGCCGATCGCACGGCGGTGGTGCTAGTACCCATCATCGTGTTGCTGATCCCTGGACTGCGGCTCGCGCCCTTGTTGTACAGCTGGCGCATTCGAACGCGCATCTACCGCCGATACGGCGAGCTGATGGCCGTCGAGCGCGCGATGCTCTCGCAGGCGGCGCCGGAGCAGCGGGAGGAGTTGCTCAAGCGCGTCGATGAAATCGAGAAGGCCGTCATTAACGTCAGGATACCGAGCAGGTTCGCCGACGAGGTGTACGTGCTCCGCGAGCATATCCATTTCGTTCGGGACCGGCTCGCGCGCAGGATAGCGACATAAAAACCATTCGTGCCGCTTATAACGCTTTAACGCAGGAGGCGTGAGGTGAACGCGGGGACGACTTCGGGTAACGTAATTTGCTCCGACCCACTATCGGGTGATCGGCGAATTGCGCCCGGAGTATTGATCGCTCATTCGCATCGCTGCCTCGGTGACCGTGGCAGCAGCATGTTCCGCACAATAGCGGTCGACAAACATTGCCACCGTAGCGCTTGAGGCTTCAGCGACTTGCTTCGATTGGTTTGCATAGTTATGACCGCTGAGAAAACCGCGAACCCACTGGATGTAGGGCTCACGTAGTTCGGGATCGATCTTCTTTTTCCACGCTGCACAGGACATGTCGTCCAGCCCCAGCAACTTGAGCGGCGCGGCAGATATGTGCGAAGTCGGGATGAGCGCGCCGGCAAGCAACAGGCAAGCGAAGAGTTTCGAATGGTGCATGAATAACCTCCGAACCCTATCGTAACCCGCTTGAGCCCGGTGTGCGGCTGTTTTGGCTGCTTCGTGCAGGTTTCTACGCGTAGCCGAAGCGATTCAGTATCGAAGATTCGATCGTTCACGGCACTGGAAGGTAATGCCCTGACTCTGAGCATTCAGGAGTAAACTGAAAGACTCCTGGCGGTGTTCCAAGGTGAAACAGGATACCCATGCGGGTGGCCTGGAACTTCGCCTTAGCGTGACGTAATTTGCGTGGGCTGAACGTCGAATCCCTTCGAGCGTGTCGTCCGCAACGTTGTTGCACCAGAACCTCACGACTCGAGATCTGAACCATGGCAAAGGCGAAGAAAGCTCACTCTCCGGCACGTAAGAAGGCGGCTGCCAAGACCCAGGCGCGACACGTCCTCAAGCGGTCGGCGGCCAGGACGCGCCCGGCGCCAAATGCCGGGCTTGCGCGCAAAGACAAATACATCGTCGCCAAGCCGCTGCCCAAACTTCTGCCCAAGGCCAAAACCGGCGAGCCGCAGAAGCTCGACAAGGCGACGCTGAAGAAGGCGTTGCTTCGGGAGCGCCTCGCCCGCGCCCAAGGTAAAGCGGAAGGCAGGCCGCGCTCTACCCGGGGACTTACCGCACGGGAAAAGGCACTGGTCAAGGAGTTCGAGCGCCGGGAACTTTCCCCCGCCGATGCCGAGGCCCGGCGCACCCGGCTGAAGAACCTCATCGTGCTCGGCAAGGAGCGCAGTTACCTCACTTACGCCGAGATCAACGATCATCTGCCGGACGACATGCTGGATGCCGAGCAGATCGAGAACATCGTCAGCATGGTCAACGACATGGGCATCCAGGTGTACGACGAGGCACCGGATGCCGAAACGCTGCTCATGTCGGGAGTGACGCCGGCGGTGGCGGACGAGGAAGCGGTCGAGGAAGCGGAGGCGGCGCTTTCCACGGTGGACTCCGAGTTCGGCCGTACCACCGACCCGGTGCGCATGTACCTACGTGAGATGGGTTCGGTGGAGCTGCTCACGCGCGAAGGCGAGATCGAGATCGCCAAGCGCATCGAAGACGGGCTGCGTCACATGATCCAGGCGATCTCCGCCTGTCCGACCACCATCGCCGAGATCCTCTCCCTCGCCGAGAAGATCGAGAAGGGCGAGATTCGCGTGGACGAGGTGGTAGGCGGGCTGGTCGATCCCCACGCCCAGCAGGAACCGATTGCGAAAATGTCCGAGGTGGAGGAGGACATAGAAAAAGCGCTCGATGCCGCGGAAGAGGAAGACGAGGAAGGCGGCGGCGTGCAGAGCGCGCAGATGCTGCTGCTCAAGGACGCGGCGCTCAAGCGCTTCGCGGTGGTCCGCTCGCTCTACAGCCGGATGACGCGCGCGCTCGCGCGCAACGGCCCGCGGAGCCGCGCCTACCTCCAGTCGCGCGACGCCATTTCCAACGAGCTGATGACCATCCGCTTCTCCGCGAAGCAGATCGAGGCGCTGTGCGATTCCATCCGCCGGCTGGTGGAGGAGGTGCGCAGCTACGAGCGCAGCATCATGACGCTCGCCGTGGACAAGGCGAGCATGCCGCGTTCCCACTTCATCAAGGAATTCCCGGGCAAGGAAGGCAACCTGCGCTGGATCAAGAGCGAAATCGAAGCGTGGCACCCGTGGAGCGAGGCGCTCGAGCGTTTCGAGCCGGCGATTGTCGAGAAGCAGCAGAAGCTGCTCTCCCTGCAGGACCGCGTCGG
>JBGQGU010000165.1:0-6973 GCA_041497655.1 Gammaproteobacteria bacterium | reverse complement strand
GGACGAAACCTGCCGCACGACCCGGAAGTAGCCGCTGTTCTCCACCGCGCGCACGAAACTCCGCGCGAACACGCTGTTGTCGGCCGCGAGCACCGCAGTCGGCAGCGCTTTGGGGTCAGTGTTGATCGCGAATCCGAACAGGACCAGCTGGATGATCGGGATGCCGACCATCATGGCGAAAGTGAGGCGGTCGCGGCGCATCTGGACGAATTCCTTCACCAGCACCGCAATGAACCGGTTCCAGGAGAACACGTTCACTGGAAATTGTCCTGCGCTTCGCGCATGAAGTGGATAAATGCGTCTTCCAGCCCCGGCTCGGCCCGCCGCCAGTCGAGATCGGGCCGGTTGCGGTAGGCCGCGACAGTGCGCTCGAGCGCTTGCGCGTCTTCCCCGCTCACGTGAAGCGTATTGCCGAAGGGAACCACCATCGCGACCCCCGGCCGCGTCCTCAGCTCCAGCGCCAGCTCGAACAACCCGCCGCCCGTTACGGTCCAGGTTGCAAGCCCCGAATGCGCCACAACTTCGTCCCCGGTTCCGGTGACCAGCAGCTTGCCGTAGGCAATGTAGGCAAGCTCGTGGCAGCGCTGGGCTTCGTCCATGTAGTGGGTGGAGACGAGGACCGTGATGCCGGCCGCGGCGAGGTCGTGAATCTGGTCCCAGAACTCGCGCCGCGCCTTCGGGTCCACGCCCGCGGTCGGCTCATCGAGCAGCAGCAACTGGGGGTCATGCAGCAGGCACGCCGCGAGCGCCAGGCGTTGCTTCCAGCCGCCCGAGAGCTGGCCTGCGAGCTGGTCCGCGCGCTGAGCGAGGCCCAACCGCGCGAGCGCCTCGGTCACGGCGCGGCCGCGGTCCGGCACGGCGTAAACGCGAGCGATAAAGTCGAGGTTCTCGCGGATAGACAGGTCCTCGTAGAGGCTGAAGCGCTGCGTCATGTAGCCGACGTGGCGCTTGATTTCCGACGCCTGCTTCAGAATATCGAATCCGAGGCAGACGCCGCTGCCGGCGTCCGGCCGCAACAGGCCGCACAGCATGCGGATGGTGGTGGTCTTGCCGCTGCCGTTCGGGCCGAGAAATCCGCAAATCCTGCCGCGGCCGACGCGGATGGAGACGTTGTCCACCACGCGCCGCCCGCCGAAGATCTTGGTGAGGCCCTTGACGTCGATGACGGCGGAATCTGCGCTCACGATGGCACGAGCGTGCGAGGGAAGAGGGTCGAGTGTCGAGGGGGCCATTTCCGTATGGTTCCGTGTGTTTCCGTGGCTGATTGGATTTTAGCGGCGGCCATCGACGGTTTCACTCGAACCTAACCTCAACCGGCTGGCCGGGATGGAGCTTGACCGCGTCCACCGGCGCCGGGCGCGCCTCGATCAGGAATACCAGCTTGGCGCGTTCCTGCCGGCTGTAGATGACGGGCGGCGTGAACTCCGCCTGGGGAGAGATGAAGCTCACTTCCGCGGCAACCGGCGCCGCGCAGCCATCACAGGACACGGCGAGCTTCTGCCCGACCTTGACTGTCCCGAGGTGGCGCTGCTCGACGAAGAAGCGCACCTTGATGTTTTCGGGGGGCAGCAGCGATACCACCGGTTGATTGGAGTTGACCCATTCTCCGGTGACGTAATAGGTGTCCTGCACCAGGCCGGCGACCGGCGCCTCCACCGATTTCTGGTCGAGCTTCCACTCCGCCTGGGCGAGCGCGGCCCGCGCCGCCTCGACATTGTGCGCGGCCGCCTTGATCTCGTCGGGGCGGGCGGCGAGCCGGGCGGTTGCCAGTTGCGCCCGCAGCTCGGCAACGTGCTGCGTGTCGCGCTCGTATGCGGCGCGCGCCTCGTCCAGGCGCTCCCGGGCGATGAAATTCTGCTCCACCAGCTGCTGCTGGCGC
This sequence comes from Gammaproteobacteria bacterium, assembly GCA_041497655.1. Taxonomy (GTDB): domain Bacteria; phylum Pseudomonadota; class Gammaproteobacteria; order Burkholderiales; family SG8-41; genus SG8-41. The sequence continues at coordinate 5,094 of JBGQGU010000165.1, read as the reverse complement.
TTCAGCTGCGTCGCGGACAGCGTGAGCGCTGCTTCGCCCTGCGCGAGCTGGGCACGAATCGCCTCGATCTCGGTCGGCCGCTTGCCCTTTTGCAGGTTGGCAAGCTGGGCCTCGGCGTTCTGCAGACGCTCGCGCGCCTCGCGCCGCGCCGCTGCTTCGTTTTCCTGCTCTAGGGTAAACAGCGGCTCGCCTGCCTTGACCTGGCCGCCGCGTTTTACAGATAGCACCTGCAGCGTGCCGGAGAAAGGCGCCGCCACGCGGACGTACTCGCCCTCGGCATAGCCCTGGTAGCTGTGCGGCTCCTCGTTCGCGCACGCCGCCAGCAGCGCAAGCGACGACGCCGCGACCACGGAACCACGCGGAAAACGCGTTGTTAGAAAAAAAGACTTGGCCACGGAATCACACGGAAACACACGGAATTAAGAACAACCATGCGGTTACTGATTCATACCGACAACAGGGACAGAATGAAAGCCATCAAATGATTTTACTTGCTGACTTGTCGCCTCGCTTTCTGTCATTTCCGTGTGCTTCCGTGTGTTTCCGTGGCTAATCGCATTCTTAGCGCGCCAGGCGGCGAATCTCTTTCGCCACCGCCGCGGTCACCTGCCGGGTACTGGCCCGGCCGCCGAGATCGGGAGTCTTGATCCCCGAAGCAAGCACCGAGCTCATCGCCTTCACGACCAGATCATGTGCGGCCGGGATGCCGAGGTGCTCCAGCATCATTGCGCCGCTCCAGATCTGGCCGAGGGGATTGGCGATGCCCTTGCCCACGATGTCGGGCGCGGAGCCATGCACCGGCTCGAAGCAGGACGGGAATTTCTTCTCGGGATTCAAATTGGCCGATGCGCCGATGCCGATCGAGCCGGCGATGGCCGCGCCGAGATCGGTGAGGATGTCGCCGAACAGGTTGCTGCCGACCACGACGCCGAAGTTCTGCGGATGAGTGACGAAGCGCGCCGACAGGGCGTCGATATGCATCTGCTCCGCCGCGATGCCCGGGTATTCCCTGGCGACTTGCCAGAACACCTCGTCCCAGAACGGCATGCTGAAGATGATGCCGTTCGACTTGGTTGCGGAGGTCACTTTTTTCTTCTTCTTCCTGCGCGCGAGATCGAACGCGTAGCGAATGATGCGCTCGGTGCCGCGGCGGGTGAAGAGATTCAACTGCGTGACGATCTCGTGCGGCGTATCGCTGTAGATGCGCCCGCCCATGCTCGAGTACTCGCCCTCGTTGTTCTCCCGCACCACGATGAAGTCGATGTCCTGCGGCCCGCGTCCCGCGAGCGGTGAGCGCACGCCGGGCAGCAGCTTCACCGGCCGCACGCAGGCGTACTGCTGGAAGCCGCGCCGGATCGGGATCAGCAGCCCCCACAGGGAAATGTGATCGGCCACGCCGGGAAATCCAACCGCGCCGAGAAAAATAGCATCCGAGTCGCCGATGCGCCGCAGACCGTCGTCGGGCATCATCTTGCCGTGCTTGAGATACCAGGCGCAGCTCCACGGGTACGACTTGTAGCGCAGCCGGAAACCGCCGTGGGCCGCCGCGACGGTGTCCAGTATCTTGCGTCCCGCGGGCACCACCTCGCGGCCGATGCCGTCCCCCGGAATCACCGCGATATCGAACCGCTTCATCAACGCTTCTCCCTCTAGGAATGACTGTTATCATAGCACCCGACTTGCATGCAGAAACCGTGACCGGCGATCCCTGGCCGGTGACTGGTGTTGACTCCGCTTTTCGCCGCGTCTGTTCCAAGGAGAAGCCATGTCTTCAAGATCGATCCCGCCGATGCTCGCGGCACTTGTGCTCGCGTGCGGCGCCTCAACGGCATTCGCGCAGGCGTTCCCGAGCAAGCCGATCCGCATGGTGGTCGGATTCACCCCGGGCGGCGGCGTGGACATCAATGCGCGGCTCCTTGCCCCCAAATTGACCGAGTTTCTCGGGCAGCAGGTGATCGTCGAGAACCGGCCCGGCGCAGGCACCAACATCGCCAACGAGCTCGTGGCCCGGGCGGCACCCGACGGCTACACCCTGCTGATTAATACGGCGGCGCTCGTGATCAACATGAGCCTCTACAAAAAGGTGGCGTACGACGCCGTGCGCGACTTCGCGCCGCTGTCCCTGTTCTCGATGGCTCCCAACATCCTGGTGGTGCATGCCTCCGTTCCGGTCAAAAGCGCGAAGGAATTCGTCGCGCTCGCGAGATCACGCCCGGGCCAGCTCAACTACTCATCCGCCGGCGCCGGCACCACGCAACATCTTGCCGGCGAGCTCTTCAACCTGCGGGCCGGCACGAAAATCGTGCACGTGCCATACAAGGGCAGCGCGCCGTCGATCACCGCGCTCCTCAGCGGCGAGGTCGACCTGACTTTTGCTAACATCCCCGCCATATCAGCCCACGTCAAGGCGGGACGGCTGCGCCCGCTCGCCAATCTCGGACCCAAGCGCTCTGACCAGTTACCGCAAGTGCCGACCATGAAAGAGGCAGGCATCAACGGCGTCGAGGTCGTGGTGTGGTATGGCGTGCTCGCGCCCGCCGCAACGCCGCGCGATATCGTGGTGAAGCTCGCCGACGCCATCGCCCGTGCGGCGCGCACGCCCGACATCCAACAGCGCCTGCAGGACCTCGGCGCCGAGCCGGTCGGCAATACCCCCGAGGAGTTCGGCAAGCTGCTGCGCGAGGAACTCGTGCGCTGGGCCGAGGTGGTGAAAGTTTCCGGCGCACGGGTCGACTGACCCGGCTACGAATATCCAGTTCCAGGTTCAAGGTTCCAGGTTCCAGGTTCCAGGTTCAAGGTTCAAGGTACAAGGTTCAAGGTTCAAGGTTCCACGTTCAAGGGTCAAGGTTCAAGGTATGACTTAGAACTTTGAACTTGGAACTTGGAACGTGATGTCACCCGTATTCGTCACTCGTCATTATTTTTGAGGTAAGCTACCCCTCCCATTTCCCACCCACATCAGGAACAAGAAATGACGCCCAAGGAATCCATCGTCCACGACGCGCCGGTGCGCTCGCGCGAAAGCGCCGAATTCTGGGGCAGCGACGCGTTCGCCGCGATCCTGCGCGAGCTCGACGTCCCCTACATCTCGCTCAACCCGGGCGCGAGCTACCGCGGGCTGCACGACAGCATCGTCAACTACCTCGGCAACCGCACGCCGCAGATGGTGCTGTCGATCCACGACGAGAACGCGGTCACCATCGCCCATGGCTACGCCAAGGCCACGGACCGCATGATGGCGGCGGCGCTGCACTCCAACGTCGGCCTGATGCACGCCACGATGTCGATTTTCGACGCCTGGTGCGACCGCGCGCCGGTGCTGATCCTCGGCGCGACCGGCCCGTGGGACGCCGCGAAGCGCCGCCCCTGGATCGACTGGGTCCACACCGCGTCCGACCAGGGCGCCCTCATCCGCGACTACACCAAGTGGGACAACCAGCCTGGCTCTGTGGAGGCGGCGATGGAAGCGATGCTGCGCGGCGCGCAGATCGCGCAAACCGCGCCGCGCGGCCCGGTGTACATCAATCTCGATATTTCGCTGCAAATGGGCAAGATCGGGCCGATGCCCAAGCTGCCCGACGTGAAGCGCTATGCCGCGCCGGCTATGGTGCGACCGGCGCCCGAACAGGTGGCGGCGGCGGCGAAACTGCTGTCCAACGCGAAGAATCCCATCCTGCTCGCGGGACGCTGCTCGCGCGACCTTGACGCGTGGAAGGCGCGGGTAGCCCTCGCGGAGAAACTCAACCTGCGCGTGCTGACCAACATGAAGGTCGCCGCCGCGTTCCCGACCGATCACCGCTTGCACGCCGCGCCGCCGGCGAACCGGTTCGGCCCGGAAACGCTGAAGATGATCGCCGACGCGGACGTGATCCTGTCGCTCGACTGGCTCGACCTCGCCGGCCTGCTGAAGAGCGCCTACGGTCCCAAACCCGTCACGGCCAGGATCATCCAGGTTTCCTGCGACCAGCACAGCCACCGCGGCTGGAGCATGGACTACCAGGGACTGCCACCCATCGACGTCTACCTCATGTGCGAGCCGGAAGCCGCGGTGCCGATGCTGCTCGAAGCGGCGAAGGCCCGCGCTGCGAGCGTGCCGGACAAGCCTGTGACAAAAGCGCCGGCGGTGTCAGGCGATGCCGTTTCCATGAGCGGGGTCGCGCACGCGCTCCTTGCCGCAACGAAGGGTGCCGACGTCTGCTACACCCACTTGCCGATCGGCTGGAGCGGGGCCTACAGCCACTTCAACCATCCTCTCGATTATCTCGGCGCCGAAGGCGGCGCGGGTGTCGGCTCAGGCCCGGGCATCGCGGTCGGAGCGGCGCTGGCATTGAAGGGCAGCGGGCGGCTCCCGATCGGCGTGCTCGGCGACGGCGATTTCCTCATGGCCAACACCGCGGTGTGGACCGCGGCGCATTACCAGATCCCCTGCCTGTTCGTGGTCTGCAACAACCGCTCGTTCTTCAACGACGAGCTGCACCAGGAGCGCGTCGCGAAGGAGCGCAGCCGGCCGCCGGAGAACCGCTGGATCGGCATGCGCATCGGCGACCCCGATATCGATCTTGCGGGCCTCGCGCGCGCCCAGGGCGCGGTTGGCATCGGCCCCGTCACGCGCCCGGCCGACCTTCAGCCCGCCATCGACAAGGGCATCGAGACGGTGCGCAACGGGGGCGTATGCTTGATCGACGCGCGGGTGCTGCCGGGATACGACGCCGAGGGCTGATGAAGCGTGACGACTGACGACTGACGGGTTGTGGCAAAGTAGAAACGATCGGACATTCAAATGAGAAAAGAATTTATCTGCCTTGTGCTGGGCGCGATGCTCCTGGCTCTTGGCCTTCCAGCTCAGGCGCAGCAGCCGAAGAAGATCGCGAAGATCGGGTACCTTGGTCCGAATACTCCAGCCGTTGGAGCGGATCTTCTCGAGGCGTTCAGGCAGGGGTTGCGGGAGCTTGGCTATGTTGAAGGGAAAACTTTCGTCCTGGAGGCTCGCTGGGGCGAGGGCAGATTCGAACGACTTCCGGAGCTCGCACGGGAGCTGGTGGGCCTCAAGGTGGACGTGATCGTGACGACCACAGATGTGGCGATTGCGGCGGT
>JBGQGU010000164.1:0-6986 GCA_041497655.1 Gammaproteobacteria bacterium | reverse complement strand
TCATGCCCGAGGTCATGAGCGTCTGCGTCGTCATGAGCACCGTATGGCCGTCGGGCGGCGACTTGGCAACCAGTTCGCCCGCGATCAGGCTGCTCGCTCCCGGCCGGTTCTCCACGACCACCGACTGGCCCAGGCCGTCGGCCAGGCCCGGAGAGATGAACCGCGCGATGATGTCCGTCGCCCCGCCGGGCGCAAAACCGACGAGCATCCGCACCGGCTTGGCCGGAAACCTGGGCGCCTGCGCGAGCGCGGCGCTGCCGCTTGCAACCAGCGCGAGAGCGACGATCCAGTGCAGCATCTTCATGAGATTCCTCCCCATCGCTGCGTCACTTCTCGATAGCAATTAAACAATGGAACAATGAGGTCAAACCCATTATAAAGATTATCGGGACGATGCTTGATCCTGATCAAGGGCACGAAGCACCGCGGGCCGATAATCGAGCCGATCCGGGCGCCTCGCGCGCCCAATCTACGGAGGGTGGTCATGGCCGATCCGGTCGCCGTTTGGCATGCGGAGCACATGCGCTTTGCGAGCCTGCTCGACTTCATCGAGCAGCAGATGGGCGCTTTCCACGACGGGAACGATCCCGATTACGAATTGATGCACGACGTCGTTTATTACCTCCACCATTACGCCGACCGCTACCATCATCCGCGCGAGGACGTGGCGTTTGCGCGCCTGGTCAAGCGCGATCCCGGGCTGAGCGTCCCGATCAACCGGCTCCTCCAGGAGCATCGCGAGCTGGAGGCCGCCGGCGAGACCTTGCTCAAATACCTCGACGACATACTGGAGGACAGGGTCATCCAGCGCGCGACCGTGGAAGCGGCCGCGGCGTCTTACCTTGTGTATTACCGCCACCACCTTGCCGTGGAGGAAGGCGAGGTCATGCCGCACGCGAAGCGGACCCTCAAGCCGGATGATTGGGCCGCGGCGGCGGCGGCGGTTCCGGCGATTCCCGACCCCCTGTTCGGCGACGATGTCGGCGAGCGCTACCGCGAGCTGCGCAAGTGGATGAAATCTCGGGAGGGACGATCCGAAGGATGAGCGGTCCGCTCAGTGCGGAAATCAAGGCCGCCAACTTCGCCATCCACGGGCTGGCGGGAATCGGCTTCGAATTCCAGTGGTGAATAAATTGGGTGGGAGTCGTTCTTGATTGACGAAATTCGCGGATCGTGAAATTTGCTCCGACCCCAATTGACACATCCGTTGCGCGAACCCCCTATAATTGCCCGGTCCAAGACGGACCTTCAGATGTCATCACGTATTCCGCCGCCCTATCTCGAAACGATCAGCCGATTCCTGTGCAGCACCACATTGCCTGACTTGCCGGCGGCGGCGAAGGATCGCGCGCTTTGGGTGATTGCCGACTGCATTCCGGTAATTGCCGCCGGCATGCAGCAGCCGGAGATGAAAGCGTTCGTCGCAAAGCATCTGGCGGGCGCCGCTTCCGGCAATGCCTGGGTGATCGGCGCCGGAAGGCGCGCCGCCGCGCTCGATGCCGCGCTGCTCAACGGCACGGCCGGCACCTGGCTCGAGCTCGACGAGGGCAATCTGTTCGCCAAAGGGCATCCCGGCATCCAGGTGGTACCCGCGGCGATAGCATTGGCACAGGAAGGAAGGGTTTCGGGCGCCGATCTGCTGCTCGCTGTTGCGCTGGGCTACGAGATATCCGCACGCGTCAGCCGCGCGGCACAGGTCCGGCTTTCGGTCCATCCGCACGGGACCTACGGCGTCATGGGCGCCGCAATCGCCGCGGCCCGGCTGAAAGGGTTCAATGCCTGGCAGATGCGCGAGCTTCTCAACGTCGCGGCAACCATGGGCATGGCGACGAGCCGCCAGACGCTGCTCGACGGCGCGACGGTCCGCAATATCTTCACCGGACATTCCGGGTACATGGGGCTTACCGCGGCGCGCCTGGTCGAGTGCGGCTTTACCGGCGAGATCGACGGCGTGGGCAATGTGTACGGCAAGATGCTGTCCGATACCTTCAACCGCGAGCAAGTGATTTCGGGACTGGGCACCGACTGGCTGATCGCCCGGAACTACTTCAAGCTGCATCCGACGGGGCGCTATGTGCATTCGGCCATCGATGCGCTCGAGGATCTGCTCAAGAAGGTTCCGGGCGGCAGGCTCGACGTTGACCTCATCAAAGGAATCAGAGTACGCACCTACATGCTCGGCGCCATGCTCGCCGAAAAGAACGTCGTGTCGAGTTTCGGTGCGCGTTTTTCAGTGCCGTTCGCCCTGGCGAGCATCCTGTATCACGGCCGCTCGGGATTGGCGAGTTTCGGCGAGCGCGCGGTCGCCAATCCGAAAATACATGCGCTTGCCGCTCTCGTGGATCTGCGGGAAAACGAGCAATACACGGCTCGGTATCCTGACCAGCAGCCCTGTGATGTCGCCATTACGCTCGCCGATGGTTCAGTATGGGAAGGGCATTGCACTGTAATGAAAGGCGAGCCCGCCAATCCCCACCCTCCGGAACAACTCGAGGCGAAATTTCTCGATCTGGGCACGCCGGTGTGGGGCGAGGAAGTCACGAAGAGGCTGTTCGTCGGGCTGAGGAACCTGGAGAATATTACCGACTTCGGCGCACTGGCCGATCAATTCCCGCTTTAGGCGCACAGGAATCGCACCATGCTCAAATCACACGGCCGTTACGATTATTCACCGATCAGCAAGCGCCCCGACTACAGCTGGCCCGGGGGCAAGCGCCTGGCGCTCCATTTCAGTCTCAATGTCGAGCATTTCGAATTCGGACACGGGCTGGGCAACGATTATGCGGCGCCGCATCCGCAGCCCAACTCGCGCAGCTACGCGTGGCGCGACTTTGGCAATCGCGTCGGTGCCTGGCGCTTGCTCGAGCTCGCCGGGCGCTACGATCTCCCCTATGCGCTCCTTGTCAATACCGAGCTTTATGACTACTGCCCGGAGCTGATAGCGGCATTTCGTGAACGCGGCGACGAAATCGTAGGGCACGGCCGGACCGACGCCGAGCGCCAGGCGGACATGACTTTGGAGCAGGAGCGCGCGTGCATCCTGGAAGCGACCTCTTCAATCGAGAAACACGAGGGCAGGAAGCCGGCCGGATGGCTGGCGCCTTACATCTCGCAGACCTATGATTCCCTCGATCTGCTGAAGGAGGCGGGCTATCGCTATATGATGGATTGGCCGCTGGACGACCAGCCGGTGTGGTTCAGAACCCAGTACGGCCCCATACTCTCCATCCCGTATGCACACGACCTGAATGATTCGATCGAATGCGTTTCGCGTCGCACACCGGCACAGTTGCATTGTGAAAACCTCATCGATCAGTTCGACGCAATGCTGGAAGAATCCGCACGGCGCCCGCTCGTGATGCCTGTTGTCTTGCACAGCTTTGTGCTCGGCCAGGCCTACCGCGCGCGCCAGTTCAGCCGCGTGGTCGAACACATCCTGCGGCAGCGCGACAAGATCTGGATTACGCGGCCCGGCGACATCTGCGCGCACATTGAATCGCTGCCGAAGGGAATCGTATCCGGCAGTTGAGTCTCAAGCCGACTAAGACTTGACGGCCGTATCCCCCGCCCCAGCCCGACAGCCGAGGAGGAAAATCATGACCCGCGATCTGAATGCGCGCCCCGGCGCCCGATCATTCATCATGGCGCGCGAGCGATTGCCGGGCGCCGCTGCCGCACTGGCCCTTTTCCTTGCAGTGTGCCCGGCGAAGGGAGCTGACAGCCCGAACTATCCGTCCAAGCCGATCCGCGTGATCGTGGGATTCGCGCCCGGCGGCTCCGCCGACATCACTGCGCGCACCGTCGGGCAGAAACTTTCCGAACTGCTCGGACAATCGGTTGTAGTGGACAACCGCAGCGGCGCCTCGGGCATCATCGGCAGCGAGCTGGCGGCGCGATCGGCCCCCGACGGCTATACACTTCTGGAGGCGACGATGACGACCCACGGCATCGGGCCGAACCTGTACCAGAAGCTGCCATACGACCCGATCAGGAGTTTCGACCCCATTGTGCTGATGGTGCGCATCCCGTTGGTGATGTTCGCCCACGCCTCGGTCTCCGGAACGAACCTCAAGGAGGTCGTTGCGTTGCTGAAGGCAAACCCGGGCAAGTATCGATATGCCACCGCCGGCAACGGCAGCCCGCCCCACCTCGCCGCGGAGCTGTTCAAGCTGAAGGCGGGCGTGGACCTGCTGCACGTGCCTTATAAGGGCACCGGGGCGGCCGTGCCGGACGTGGTGGCCGGACAGGTCCATTTCATGATCGACGGCCCGCCACCCTTTCTCGGGCACGTGAAGGCGGGCAGGCTGCGGGCGCTGGCCGCTGCGAACCCGAAGCGGCTGGCCCAGCTGCCCGACGTGCCCACGTTCGCCGAGTCCGGCTACAGCGGGATGGAAGCGGGCCTGTGGTACGGCATGCTCGCGCCCAAGGGCACGCCGCGGGAGGTCATCAACCGCCTGAACGAAGCGATCAACATGGCGCTCAGGCAGCCGGACGTGCATGAGCGCTTCGCGGCATCGTCAGTCGAGATCATCGGTGGTACGCCGAAGGAATTCGGCAGCTACATCGCCGCCGAGATCAAGCGCTGGGGTGAGGTCGCACGCGCGGCCAAGATCCACATCGACTGAGAAACAGGGCATTTCAACGGGGAGGCGTCATGTGCAAGAAGTGGATTCGCGGCGTCTTGCTCGCTCTTGCCGCATTCTTCACCGGCATCGCTGCCGCGCAGGAGTTCCCGCAGAAGTCCATCCGTTTCATCGTGCCGTTTCCACCCGGCGGTGCCACCGACGGGCTTGCCCGGATCCTCGGGGAGAAAATGACCGAGGCGTGGAAGCAGCAGGTGGTGATCGACAACCGGGGCGGTGCCGGAGGCAATATTGCCGCGGATATCGCCGCCAAGGCACCGGCTGATGGCTACACCATCATCATCGTCGGCCTGTCGCACGCGGCAAACCTCAGCCTTTACTCCAAGCTCAGTTATCACCCGGTCCGGGATTTCACGCCGATCTCGCAGGTGGTGTCGATCGACACGTTCCTGGTCACGCATCCGTCGCTCCCGGTGAAATCGGTCAAGGAGCTCGTGGCGCTGGCGAAGGCGAAGCCCGGGTCGCTCAATTACGCTTCCGGGGGCAACGGCAGTTCCCCGCACATGGCGATGGAACTATTCAAGAGTCTGGCTAAGGTCGATCTGGTACACGTGCCATACAAGGGAACGCAGTCGGTCATCGGGATTCTGCGCGGAGAAACGGCATTGCTGTTCGAGAATCTGATTTCCGTGGGCGCCCATATCAAATCAGGCAAGCTGCGTGTCCTGGCTGTCGGTGCGTCCAAACGCTCATCTGCGCTCCCCGAGGTTCCCACCGTCGCCGAAGCAGGAGTGCCCGGCTACGACGTGGTGCTCTGGTTCGGCATGCTCGCGCCGGCCGGGACCCCCGGCGCCGCCGTTACCACGATTCATCGGGAGATATCGAGCATTCTGAAATTGCCTGACGTGAAGGCGCGGCTCGCGATGCAGGGCGCCGAGCCCGTTGGCAATTCGCCGGAAGAATTCGATGCCTTCATCAAGTCCGAAATCGCCAAGTGGGCGAAGGTCGTGAAGGAAAACGGGCTCAAGGTCGACTGACGGGGCGCAGGGCGGTCAGTGCGAGGTGTAGCCGCCATCCACGCAGATGTCTTCGCCCTGAAGATAGGTCGCGCTCGTGGTAGCGAGGAATAGCGCGACATCTGCAATTTCAGCCGGCTCGCCCAGCCGCCCGAGCGGCACATAGGTCTTCAACCGCCGCGCCGCCTCCTCGGGTTCTCCGGCGCTCCGATCGATGATGTACTGGGTCCTGATCGGACCCGGGCTGATCGAATTCACCATGATGCCCTCGCGTCCCAGCTCATACGCCATCGATTTCGTGAGATGGATCAACGCGGCCTTCGTCAGGCCGTAGAGGGCGCGTTTGGCGTAGGTCACGTGGCCAAGCTGGCTTGCAATGTGGATGATGCGGCCTCCGCCCTGCCGGCGCATGACCGGCAACACCGCCTGGCTCGCGAAGAAGGGCGCGGCGAGGTTGACGGCGACGACCCGATCGAACATGTCGCGCGTGTACTCGCCGAAGTCGTACGGCGCCCGGATGCCGGCGTTGTTGACCAGCACGTCAATGCGCGAGAAGCGCCGCGCCGCCTCCTCGATCATGCGTTCGGGCGCACCGGCCTCCGAGAGGTCGTAGACGCCAAAGTCGATGCGTCCCGCTTCGGGGTGGCTCCTGCACTCGTTCTGGACTTTCTCGAGCTGTTCGATCGTACCCTCCGCCACCAGGAAAACGGACGCCCCGTCCCGCGCGAACCGACTCGCGATTGCATTTCCGATCCCTCGTTCCGTAGACGCCCCGGTGACGACCGCGACCCTCCCGGTGAGCTGCCCCATGTTTTCTCCGTACGTTACGAGTGTCCAAAAAAATCGTGCAGTGTAACCTTGGGGGACAGACCCCATTCGCTGATTCCATTTTCCTGGTGAGAATGAGGGATGAAGGATGACCTCGTTTTCTTCACTTTAATCCAGTCACCGCGTAATGTTGTCGCCCGGCTCGTCCGTTTCGTCCGTCTCGTCTTCCCAGGAGTAGCGCTTGCGCGGCGGGATGTCCAGGCGCCGCAGCGCGATCGCCAGCGCGAGGCCGATCAGCGCGGCCGCCAGATGGGTTTCCCAGGAAACGCCGGGCCGGATCGGCAATACCCCCCACACCAGCGTGCCGTAGAGAAAGCAGACGAGCAGCGACGCGGCGATCGCGCGCCGGTCGAGCCGGATCAGGCCGGCCACGAATACATAGCTCACCAGGCCGTAGACCAGTCCGCTGGAACCGACGTGAACGGATCCCTCGGCGAACAGCCACACCGCGATGCCGGGTCCGAGGTAGACCGCCGGCAGCACCTTGAGCGCTGAATTCGGATAGAGGTACAGCATCCCCGTGCCCAGCACCAGCAACGGCAGTGAGTTGGCGATCAGG
>JBGQGU010000163.1:0-7041 GCA_041497655.1 Gammaproteobacteria bacterium | reverse complement strand
CTGATGAACGCCCTGCGTCAGCGCATCGACGCCGCTTTCCTTCCGCGCCCGCTGTGCTTCGTCGACGCCCTGCCGCGCAGCGCGACCGGCAAGCTGCCGCGCCAGTCGCTCAACCAGATCGCGGCCGGGCTCGGATCAGAACCGGAGCCAAGCCGGCCGTGATCGAGCGGGTTTTCCAGCAGGGTCACCCGGCGTCTCAAGGGCATTTTCCCGGCAATCCCATCATTCCGGGCGCCGTGCTGTTGAGCGAGACCCTTCGGGCGATCGAGGCCGGCCTCGGCGCGAGTCTCGTGCCTTTTCAGATCATGTCAGCCAAGTTCCTGCATCCGACACGGCCGGGTGACCGCGTCCTGATCGAGTTTTCCCGCACCGCTCGAGGCGCGGTCAGGTTCACTTGCGCCGTTGGGGGGAGGCCGGTGTTGACCGGCCAGATATGCCACGCCCTGTCGACAGCCAAGTAGATCGCCGGCAAGCGCCGGAGTGGGTCGACCGGCCGGAACGCAGCAACATGCTTGCATTGCGACTCATCGCCTGGGTGGCGATGGCCCTCGGACGGCCGGTCGCGCGGCTGCTGCTCTATCCCATCTGCCTCTACTTCCTGGCGTTCTCGACCCGGGCGCGATCCGCATCGAGCCAGTATCTGAGCAGGGTTCTGGGCAGGAAAGCGGGTCTGGCGGATTCATTCCGTCATTACCACACCTTTGCATCCATCCTCCTCGACCGGGTCTTCCTGCTCAACGACCAGTTCTTCAGGTTCGACGTGCGCATCCATGGCGCGGAGATCATCGACGAGCTGGTTGCGGGAGGAAAGGGGTGCGTTCTGCTCGGCGCTCATTTCGGCAGTTTCGAGATCGTGCGTTCCGGGGGCAGGGCACGCGAGCTGAAAGTCAGCATGGTGATGTACGAGGAGAACGCCAGGAAAGTAGGCGCGGTGCTCGAGGCCATCAATCCGGACCTGCAGACGGAGATCATCGCCCTGGGCAGGGTGGATTCCATACTGAAGGTCGAAGCCGCCCTGGCGCGCGGCGAGGTCGTCGGGATGCTGGCGGACAGGACGCTGAAGGGCGGAGGCGCGGTTTCCTGCCATTTTCTCGGCGAGCAGGCCCGTTTCCCGACCGGGCCGCTCCGCATTGCCACCATGCTGAAGCGGCCGATCGCGTTGATGTTCGGCCTATACCGGGGCGGCAACCGGTACGAGATCCATATCGAGCGGTTCGCGGACGTGACGCAAACCGGCAGCCGGGAGCGCGATCCCGGGATCGAGATCCTGATGCGGCGCTATGCCGAGCGCCTGGAACATTACTGCCGACTCGCGCCCTACAACTGGTTCAACTTCTATGATTTTTGGCGGTAGCCCGTTCGCACGCCGCGTGCGGATGGCGCTATTGCTGTTCGCTGCCGGCGTTTGTTCATCCGCTGCCGTAGCCGCCGAGGCCCGGGATGCCGCCGGCTGGGACATCAAGCGGCTCATGCGGGAGCTGGGTCAGGTCAAGACCGCCCAAGGCAGATTCGTCGAGCGCAAGCACCTGGCGATACTCAGCGCGCCGCTGGAATTCTCCGGGACGCTGGTCTACGTCGCCCCCAGCCGGCTGGAAAAGCACACGCTCGCACCGCGGCCGGAGAGCCTGGTGCTGGAACGCGAGGAACTGACGATCGAGAGCAAGGAACGGAACCAGCGCCGCACGCTCATCCTGCAGGACTATCCCGTGATCTGGGCTTTTGTCGAGAGCATCCGCTCCACGCTTGCGGGTGATCTGCCGACGCTCACCCGCTTCTACCAGGTCAGCCTCGACGGCGGCGAGCGCCGGTGGCGTCTCACGCTCAAGCCGAGCGAGCCGGGAATGCAGGACGTGGTCAGCGAGATCCGCATCAGCGGCGACCGGAGCTGGATCAACGCCATCGAGATCATCGAGACCGGCGGGGACCGCTCGGTGATGACGATCACGAAGGACGGTCCGTGAAAACCAATGGACGCTCTGGCGAGGTGCCCCCATCCTACCATTCCTTCCCCCGCGGGCAGGGGAAGGGGATAAACAGGATTAACAAGATTCAAACAATAGACTGAACATTCTCGGTATTTGTCTTGCTTTAGTCTTGTGAATCTTGTAAATCCTGTCTATTCCTTGACCTTCTGACATGAACCGCGTCGCGCAGCGCTGGGCGGTCGGGACCTGGCTGGTTTTCGTCGCGGCGTGCATCACCGTCATCACCCGCACGACATTCACGACCGACGTCTCCGCTTTCCTGCCGCGCTCGCCGACTCCCGAGCAACAGGTGCTGGTGGAGCAATTGCGCGTGGGCGTGGTGTCGCGGCTCATGCTGATCGGCATCGAGGGCGCTCCGCCGGAGGTGCTGGCGCTTGCGAGCAAGCGGTTGGCGGCGGAGTTGCGCAAACACCAAAGCTTCGTATCCGTGGATAACGGCGAAGACACCGGTTCCGGAAAGGACCGCGATTTCCTGTGGCGCAACCGCTACCTGCTGAGCTCTGCCGTCACGCCGGAGCGTTTTTCGGCGGACGCGCTGCGCAAAAGCCTCGTGGCGCATCTGCAGCTGCTCGGTTCACCCGCCGGCATGATGGTGCGGCGCATCCTGCCCGGCGATCCCAGCGGCGAGCTGTTGCACATCGTGGAGCGGCTCGAGGGGCAGGCGAAACCCGCGATGCGCGGTGGCGCGTGGTTTTCGCGCGACAGCGGGCGGGCGCTGCTCGTCGCGCAGACCCGCGCGGCGGGTTACGACATCGACGCGCAGGAGCGGGCGCTGGCGCTGGTCCGCGGCGCCTTCGGGCAGGCGGCAGGCACGAGCGGCGCGAAACTGCTGCTTGCCGGCCCCGGCGTCTTCTCGGTCAGCACGCGCGCCGCCATCCGGGGCGATGCATTGCGGTTTTCGTTGATCGCCACCGCGCTCATAGCGGCGGTCCTGCTGGCGATTTATCGTTCGCCGCGCGTACTGGGGCTGGGTCTCCTGCCGGTCGCGAGCGGCGCGGCCGCGGGGGTCGCGGCGGTGAGTCTCGGTTTCGGCACGGTGCACGGCATTACGCTGGGCTTCGGCGTCACGCTGATCGGCGAAGGCGTGGACTACGCCATCTATCTGTTCACTCAGACCGCACCCGGCATCGCACCGCACCGGGCGCTCGACCGGATCTGGCCGACGTTGCGGCTTGGCGTGCTGACCTCCATCTGCGGGTTCAGCGCGATGCTGTTCTCGGGCTTCACCGGGCTCGCCCAGCTCGGGCTGTTCTCCATCGCCGGGCTCATTGTTGCCGTCGCCGTTACGCGCTGGGTGCTGCCGGAATTGTTACCGTCCGGGTTCGCCGCGCCGGCGGTGGCGGCCTTCGGTCCCTGGGCGATGGCAGCCGTGCGGCACGCGCCGGCGCTGCGCTACCCGCTTCTGCTCGCGGTCGTGCTCGCCGCGGTGGTGCTGGCTTCCCAGCGCGGGCCGCTGTGGAGCGACGACCTGGCGAGCCTGAGCCCGGTATCGCGCCTCGATCAGATGCTCGATCAGCAACTGCGCCGGGACATGGGGGCGCCCGACGTGCGGTATCTTGTGGTCATCCATGGGCCGGACGAGGATGCCGCGTTGCAAGCGAGCGAGGCGGTCGGGGCAACGCTGCGCCGGGCGGTGCAGATGAGTTTGCTGGAAGGATACGAGTCACCGGCCGACTACCTGCCCAGCTGGCGGGCGCAACGTGCCCGCCAGGCCGCGCTGCCGACGCCCGCGGTGCTGCGCGCAAACTTAGAGCGCGCTTTGCAAGACCTGCCGTACCGCCCCCGTGTGTTCGAACCGTTCCTCAAGGATGCGGCTGCGGTGAAGGACATGCCGCTCATTGACCACGGCAGCCTGCAGGGCACCCGTCTTGCACTCAGGCTGGACACTCTGCTGGTAAAGCGGGAAAACGGCTGGGTGGCCATGCTGCCCTTGCGGGGCGTGACGGATGCCGCGGCCATCGCCCGGGATATCGCCGCTCCGGCTGGAGCGCGGGCCGTGATGCTGGACCTCAAGCGCGAGTCCGATCAGCTCTACCGGACCTATCGCGGGGAAGCGTTGATGTACTCGCTGCTCGGCGCAGCGGCGATCGTCGTGCTCCTGTTCGCAAGCCTGCGCTCGGCACGCCGGGTGTTCGACGTGCTCGCGCCGCTTGCCGCGGCGGTCCTGGTGACGGCTGGCGTGCTGGTCCTGAGCGGTTTCCAGCTTTCCATCTTCCACCTGGTGGGGCTGCTGCTGGTGGTCGCGGTGGGGTCCAATTACTCGTTGTTTTTCGACCGGCAGGCGCCGTCCGGCGGGGACCGTGAACGTACCATCGTTTCGCTGGTGTTTGCCAACGTGACCACGATGATCGGCTTCGGCCTGCTCGCGTTCTCAAAAGTGCCGGTCCTGCACGACATCGGCCTGACAGTCGGGATGGGGGCGATCCTGGCGCTCGCTTTTTCCGCCATCCTGAGCAGGCGGGACCAGGCAGGGGCGGGCGATACTAGAACCCATCTCAAAAATCCCCTCTCTTCCAATCGGGGAAGAGGGAGTGTTTTTGAAACCGGTTCAAGTGAAGCGGGCAGCTGATACTGCCGTGGCAAGCGCGAACGAAGGCTATCCGTGGAGCCCGACCCCCGCTGTCAGGCTTTCCATGTTGTTGCACGCCGCGGCCGTAGCGGCTGTCGCGATGCGGCCCGCACTGTGGCCGTGGGCGCTAGGGGCGGTGGCCGCCAATCATCTGCTGTTGACCGCGGCGGTGTTCTGGCCGCGCGGCCGGGTGCTGGGCGCCAATCTGGTCCGGCTGCCCACGGCCGCGGCGGTGCGCAAGGAGGTCAGTGTTACATTCGACGACGGCCCCGATCCCGAGGTCACGCCGCGCGTGCTCGACCTGCTCGATCGCCATCATGCGAAGGCGAGTTTTTTCTGCGTTGGCGAGAAGGCCGCGGCGTACCCGGACATCGTGAAAGAGATCGTGCGCCGCGGCCACAGCATCGAGAATCATAGTCATCGCCATTCGCCCGCATATGCGTTTTACGGCATCTTCCGTCTCAAGCGCGACGTGGAATCCGCCCAGACCATTATTGCCGGGATCACCGGCCGGGCGCCGCGGTTTTTCCGCGCGCCCATGGGCTTGCGCAGCCCGCTGCTCGATCCCGTGCTGGCGAAGTGCGGTCTGCGCTACGTCTCCTGGACCAGGCGCGGTTTCGACGCGATCCATCGCGACCCCGAAAAGGTGCTGCAACGGCTTGCCGGCGGACTTGCGGCGGGCGACATCCTGCTCTTGCATGACAACGGTTACTTGCGGACCCGGGACGGCACGCCAGTCGTGCTCGCCGTCCTGCCCGAGCTGCTGGACCGGATCCAGGCGAAGGGCTTGAGGTCGGTCACGCTGGCTGCTGCGTCAGATGGATCCGCAGGTTAGGCCGCTGTTCGAGGCCGCGACGCGGCCCTATATCGAGGCGGGTCGATACGCGTGGCATTTTGCCCGAGGCAAGCTGCGCCATGACCCGGTCTACTTTTCCCTGTTGCGCCGCGGCTTGTTGCCGGACCGCGGAAGCCTGCTCGATCTCGGTTGCGGCCAGGGTGTCCTGTTGTCGCTGCTCAAGGCGGCGAAAGAGCTGTACCGGACCGGCCGGTGGCCGCGGGATTGGCCGGCGCCGCCGTTAAACCTCGGCTTGCGGGGAATCGAGTTGAGCGAGGACCGGGTGCAAGTGGCGCGCTGCGCGCTCGGCAGCAGCGTGCAGGTGGATTTGCGCGACCTGCGCGATCTCGATTTCCAGCCGTGCGCGGTGATCGTCATGCTGGATGTAATGCACTATCTCGGCGAAGCGGAGCAACAGCGCCTGCTCGAGAAGGTTGCGGGGGCGCTCGAGCCCGGCGGGCTGTTGTTGCTGCGTGAAGCCGATGCCGGCGCAGGATTCGCGTTCCAGGTGACCAGATGGGGCGAACGGATTGCCGGCGCACTGCGCGGCCAGTTAGGGCAACGACTGCATTACCGTAGCGCGGTTCAATGGATTGCGGAGCTGGCGGGACGCGGCTTCTCCGTGGGCGCGGAGCCGATGAGCGAGGGTACGCCGTTCGCCAACGTCCTGTTCGTCGCGAGGAAGTCTCCAACACCCCCAATTTGAACCACAGATCTGTGGTTAAATTCTGAGCGTGCAACCGCTCGCCATCAGCCGTTATTCCATCGTGAACTGCCTGGGCGCGGGGTCGCGGGCGATCACCGACGCCATGCGCGACAGGCGCTCGGGACTGGCACCTTGTGATTTCGAGACCGTCGCGCTCGACACCCATATCGGGCGCGTTCCCGGGTTGGAAGCGCTGCCCGTCCGATCCGACCTCGGTACCTATGATTGCCGCAACAACCGGTTGGCGCAGATCGGAATCGAGCTCGATGGCTTTGCCGGGGCCGTTGCAAAGGCCCGCGGCCGCTACGGCGCCGCGCGCATCGGCGTATTCATGGGCACGAGCACTTCCGGCATACTGGAAACGGAGCTGGCCTATCGCCGCCGAGACCCGAAGACGGGCGCTCTTCCGGCGGATTACCGCTACACCCAGACGCACAATACCTTTTCGCTGGCGGATTTCGTGCGGCGTTATCTGGGATTACAGGGTCCGGCTTTCGTCGTGTCATCGGCGTGTTCCTCGACCGCCAAGGTGTTCGGCAACGCGGCGCGCATGATCGCAGCGGGCGTCTGCGATGCCGCGGTTGTAGGCGGGGTGGACACGCTGTGCCTCACCACGCTTTATGGTTTTCATTCTCTGGAGCTGACTTCACGCGGGCCCTGCCGTCCTTTCGATGCGGCGCGCGACGGCCTCTCCATTGGCGAGGGCGCGGGCTTTGCGCTGCTGGAACGGGTCGAGGCCCGGCCTGAAGCCGGTGCGATGCTGCTGCTCGGCATCGGAGAGAGCTGCGATGCCTATCACATGTCAACGCCGCATCCGGACGGCCTCGGCGCAATGTCTGCCATGCGGCGCGCCCTGGAGACCGCGAACCTTGCTCCCGCCGACATCGACTATGTGAACCTGCACGGCACCGCCACCCGCACCAACGACGCAGCCGAAGACCGGTCG
>JBGQGU010000162.1:0-7059 GCA_041497655.1 Gammaproteobacteria bacterium | reverse complement strand
TGCCGTCGGCCGCCGACGCCCAGGCGCTCGATTGGGCGAGTGCTTTGAGGAGGCGGCGGCAACATGAACGATATTGCGACGCCCTGGATGGACGCGACCGACCGCCGCATCATGGTGGCGACCCAGGCCGGGCTGCCGCTCGGGCCCGAGCCGTATGCGGCGGTGGCGCGCGCCGTGGGCATTGCGCCGGAGGAAGTGATGCGGCGGCTGCGGCGCATGCTCGATACCGGGGTGATCCGCCGCATCGGCGCGGTGCCCAATCATTACGCGCTCGGTTTCCGGGCCAACGGCATGTCGGTCTGGGACGTCGATGACGCCCGGGTGGAGGACCTGGGCGTGCGGGTGGGCGCGCTCCGGTTCGTCAGCCACTGCTACCTGCGCCGGCGCGTCCCGCCGGTGTGGCGCTACAACCTGTTCGCCATGGTGCACGGGCGCGACCGCGAGGAAGCCGCGGGGAAAATCGAGGCGATCGCGGCGATGCTGGGAAACGCCTGCCGGGCGCACGAGGTGCTGTACAGCATGCGCATCCTCAAGAAGACCGGCGTGCGGCTCGCCGAGTGATGAGTTTTGAGTGTTGAATGATGAGTGAAACGACAAGCACATGTTTTTGGCACGGCCGTTCCACGGCCGGGGGTCATCACTCAACACTAAGCACTCAAAACTAAACACTATTTTTGCCATGTTCCGCATCTCGCAGTTCATGAAAGAGGTGGCTTACCCGACGCCGCTGGCGCCTGCGCGGCAGCCGTCCGGTCCCGTGGTCATCTGGAACCTCATCCGGCGCTGCAATCTCGCGTGCAAGCACTGCTACTCGATCTCGGCGGACCGGGACTTCCCGGGCGAGCTCACGACGCAGGAGGTCTACGCGGTGATGGACGACCTCAAGCGCTTCGGCGTGCGGGTGCTGATCCTGTCGGGCGGCGAGCCGCTGCTGCGTGGGGACTTGTTCGATATCGCCCGGCGCGCGAAGGCAATGGGGTTCTACACGGCGCTCTCGTCGAACGGCACGCTGATCGATGAGGCGATGGTCGGCCGCATCGCGGACATCGGCTTCGACTACGTCGGCATCTCGCTCGACGGCCTGCGCGAGACCCACGACCGCTTCCGCCGCTCCCCCGGCGCTTTCGACAAATCCCTCGCGGGTATCCGGCTCTCCCGCGACGCGGGCCTCAAGGTCGGCTTGCGATTCACCCTGACGCAGGACAACGCCCATGATCTGCCGGCGCTGCTCGAGCTGGTGGAGCACGAACGCATCGACCGCTTCTATTTCTCGCACTTGAATTACGCCGGCCGCGGCAACGTGAACCGCAAGGACGATGCCCGCCACCAACTGACGCGCTGGGCGATGGATCTTCTCTTCGATACCTGCTGGGAGTACCAGAGCCGGGGCCTCGAGAAGGAATTCACCACCGGCAACAACGACGCGGACGGCGCGTGCTTCCTGTTTTGGGTCAGGCGCCGCTTCCCCGAGCGCGCCGACCACATACGAGCGAAACTCGCGCAGTGGGGCGGCAACGCCTCCGGCGTCAACGTCGCCAATATCGACAACCTCGGCAACGTGCACCCGGATACGATGTGGTGGCACTACTCGCTCGGCAACGTGCGCGACCGGCCGTTTTCCGGAATCTGGAACGACACGTCGGACCCCCTGATGGCGGGGTTGAAGGCGCGCCCGCGTGCGGTGAAAGGGCGCTGCGGCGCATGCCTGCACTTCGACCTCTGCGGCGGCAACACGCGCGTGCGCGCGCAGCAGTTGACCGGCGATCCGTGGCAGGAGGACCCGGGCTGTTACCTTACCGACGAAGAAGTGGGTGCGGCCCCGGGCGGCGCGCGGCTGCAGGTGACGCCGTACAAAAGGTCACTCCTTCCCCCCTCGCGGGTGAAGGTGGGGATGGGGGGGCATAGTTGAGCCTCCTGTCTGCTCCCCCCACCTCAATCCTCCCCCGCAAGGGGGGAGGAAGCTTGTTATTGATGGCGCTGCTCGTGGCGGCGGGCGGGGCGGCAGCTCAACCGCAGCCGGCGAAGCTCTACACCGAGCACTGCGCGGCATGCCACGGTGCCGATCGCCTGGGAGGGATGGGACCTGCGCTTTTGCCCGAGAACCTGGAGCGGCTGCGACGGCCGGAGGCGGTGCAGGTCATCCTCCAGGGGCGGCCTGCGACGCAGATGCCGGCGCTCTCGGACAAACTCGGCGCGGAGGAGGCGCGGGCGCTCGCGGAATACATTTATGCGCCGCTCGCGGCCGTGCCCCCGTGGGGCGAGGCGCAGATCCGCGCTTCGCGCATCGAGCACGCGACGCCGGCGAGTCTTCCCAGCAGGCCCGTCCATAGCGCCGATCCGCTCAACCTCTTCGTGGTCGTGGAAACCGGCGATCACCACGTCACCATCCTCGACGGGGATCGCCTCGCGCCCATACACCGGTTCCCGTCCCGTTTCGCGCTTCACGGCGGGCCGAAGTTCACGCCCGACGGGCGCTACGTCTTTTTCGCCTCGCGCGATGGCTGGATCTCCAAGTTCGATCTCTACAGCCTGAAGACCGTGGCCGAGATCCGCGTGGGCATCAATACCCGGAATGTCGCGGTGTCCGGAGACGGCCGCTGGGTGATGGCGGCCAATTACCTCCCACACTCGCTGGTGCTGCTCGATGCCGACCTCAACCTGGTGAAGGTGCTGGAGGCGCGCGATCGCGACGGCAAGAAGACCTCGCGCGTGTCCGCCGTCTACGACGCGGCGCCGCGCAAGAGCTTCGTGGCGGCGTTGAAGGACATCCCCGAGGTGTGGGAAGTAAGCTACGACGAGAAGGCGGAGCCGATACCGGTGGGCCTCATCCACGATTTCCGCTACGGGGAAGGCGCGTTCATCCCCGGCCGCTTCAATCCCCGCCGCAGCGTGCTCGACGATTATCTCGACGACTTCTTCTTTACGCCTGATTACAGCGCGCTGATGGCGACTTCACGCGACGGGGCCAAGGGCCAGGTGGTCAACCTCGACGTGCAGCGCAAGATCGTCTCCGTCGACGTCCCGGGCATGCCGCACCTTGCCTCGGGCATCACCTGGCAGTACCAGGGCCGCACGGTGATGGCGACGCCGAACCTCAAGGAAGGCGTGGTCACGGTGATCGACATCAAGGACTGGCGCACGGTGAAGGAAATCCGCACGCTCGGTCCGGGCTTTTTCATGCGCAGCCACGAGAACACGCGCTACGCGTGGGTGGACGCCATGATGAGCCCCCGCAAGGACACGCTTCAGGTCATCGACAAGCAGACGCTCGAGGTCGTCGCCGAGTTGCGCCCCGTGCCGGGCAAGACGCTCGCCCACGTCGAGTTCACTCGCGACGGGCGCTACGCGCTGGCGAGCTTGTGGGAGATGGACGGGGCGCTGATCGTGTTCGACGCCGCGAGCCTGAAGGAAGTCAAGCGCATCCCGATGAAGAAGCCGTCGGGAAAGTACAACGTCTACAACAAGATCACCCGGTCGGAGGGCACGAGCCACTGACGCGCGCGATGAACCGGTCGAGATGGCCTGATGCCTGAACTCGTTATTGCACGCGTGCTGCATGTGCTCGGCGTCGTGCTGTGGATCGGCGGTGTCGCACTGGTCACCACGGTGCTGCTGCCCGCGACGCGGCGTTTGAAGACTCCCCAGGAGCGCATCGAGTTTTTCGAGGCCGTCGAGCGCGGATTCGCGTTTCAAGCGCGGATCACGACACTCCTCACCGGCTTGAGCGGACTGTATCTCGTCTACGAGCTGAACCTGTGGCAGCGCTTCCTGCAAATCGAATATTGGTGGATGCACGCGATGGTGCTGGTGTGGGCGCTGTTCACGCTGATGCTGTTCGTGCTCGAGCCGCTCTATCTGCACCGCCGCTTCATCGAGCGCGCGCGGCGCGATCCTCATGCCACGTTTGCGCGGGTGACCCGCATGCACTGGATATTGCTCATCTTGAGCTTGATTACCGTGGCGGGAGCGGTTGCCGGCAGCCATGGATATCTGCTGTTCGCCCAATGAGCGAACCGCCGCTTGCTCGACCGCTACAACCCAAGGCTCCGCCTGCTGCTGCCGGCTTCGCGCTATGGAACCTGGGTTTTCGCCCGTTCTACCTGCTGGCGAGCCTGTTCAGTGCCTTCAGCGTACTGCTCTGGGCCGCGCAGTACTCAGGCTACCTTCCTTCCGCGTACTTGCAGGGGCCGGTTTGGCACGGCCATGAAATGCTGTTCGGATACACGATTGCGGTCATCGCGGGCTTTCTGCTGACTGCCGTGCGCGCGTGGACGAACCAGCCGACGCCGAGCGGCGTGCCGTTGATGGCGTTGGCAGCGCTCTGGGTTTGCGGCAGGGTGTTGGTGCTGACCCCGTTCATCATGACGGCAGCCGTGGTCAATGCGGCTTTTCCTGTCGCCGTCGCGGTGGCGATCGGCATTCCGTTAGTGCGATCGCGCAATGTCCGCAACTATTTCTTCGTCGGGCTGCTGGTGCTGATGGGCGTGCTGATCCTCGCGGTGCACCTGGCGTTGCAGGGACGCTTCGAATTATCACCGCGTTTGGGCCTGCAGCTCGCGCTGGACGTCGTGCTGTTCATCATGGTGGTCATGGGTGGCCGCGTGATCCCGATGTTTACCAACAGCGGCATACCCGGCGCCAACGCAATGCGCCACGCGCTGGTGGAAAAATTCGCGCTTGGCTCCGTAATGCTGTTGTTCGCAGCCGACCTGCTGCAATTGCCCCAGGCCGTCATCGCCATGATTGCGCTGATCGGCGCGCTGGCGCATGGTGTGCGCCTATATTTCTGGAAGCCGTGGCGCACCCTTGCCACACCACTGGTGTGGATACTTCATGCAGCATACGCATGGATCGTCGTGCATTTCGCGCTGCGCGGGCTGTCTGCACTGGAGCTGCTGGCCGGATCGTATGCCACCCATGTGCTCACGGTGGGCGCGATTGGCGGATTGACCCTGGGCATGATGACGCGGACTGCCCGCGGCCATACCGGGCGGCCCCTGATAGCGGATGGCTTCGAGCTTTCAGTGTTTCTGCTGATACAAGTCGCGGCGGTTGTTCGCGTCTTCGGTGGCATTGCGTCGCCGGGACTGTATAGGGTGAGTGTTCAGGTATCGGCGCTGCTCTGGGCTGCGGCGTTCGGTCTTTACGCGGTGCGGTACTGGCCCGTACTCGCGCGCCCCCGGCTCGACGGCAAACCCGGATAGGACCGCTTCTTTACAGGAGCGAGTCAGTGAACGTGGGCGGCGTGCTCGTGGGCGGCGTGCTCGTGCTCGTGGGCGCCGTGCTCTGGATAGTGACCGTGAGCGGCGCCGGTCGCCGTATCCCAGAGTTGCTCGACGTAGTGGACGTAGGGCACGTAGGCCTCGACGTACTCGCGGCCCGCTGCGACATCGTCGACGGCAAAGTGTCTGCGGCTCATCGCGGCGTGGAAGTGCCGGTGCACGCCCGCGCGCACCGCGTCGGTGAGCAGCTTCACCACTTTCTCCACCGACCCGTCCTCGAGCGCCTTGTCCGCGGCCGGCACGGCAGGTCCGAGATCAGCCCCTGCGGGCTTCAGTCCCGTGTACGGCGCGCCTTCGGACGCCCGATGCACGCGCACCAGGGTCTCGAAGAAGTGCGTATCCGCCAGCTCACGCGCGTAGGGTCCGAGCTTACGGACCGACATCGCATGGTCGAAGGCGTGACGGATCTCGGGCTCGTCCTCGGGGCGCACCCAGGGCAGGACGTGGTTCACGTTCCCCGTCTCAAGCGCCTTACGCGCGAGCGTGATGACCGGCCCGTCCAGCGTGTCGCAGTGGCCGATCGCCCACGCAAGGAGCACACCGCCGTCGAGGGCCGGCAGCAGGCGCTCAATCCCGAGATAGTAGGAAGCAGCACGCTCTGCGGCGATCGCGAAAAGCGCCAGAGCGAGCATCGTCATGCGGTTGGAGAGTCGCAGCGTTTTCATCGTCGAATCCTTCATCAGGTTTGCCAGGTGCAGATAAATATTAAGCGCATGATTGGCGAACGGTATTGATCAGGATCAACCTCGCGCCCCGCGACCTCTGGAAAAAAACCCCTCAAGTACCGGCTCGCCGTTTCGGGCGAGGTGTGGCTTGATACAGATCAAGAGCCCGGGGCAACGAATCCGCTAGGCTCCCCTACTGATTTCTCGCCGGTTCGGGTGCGAAAGTTAGAGACACTTCAATTGATTGGAGATATGGCCATGAAGATTCGAAACCTCATTGCGAAACGGCTTATCGCCGCGTCGGCGGCAGCCTTTGCGCTCATTTGGAGCCTGCCGGCGGCGGCGCACTGCGATACGCTCGACGGGCCGGTGGTGGCGGCGGCGCGCAAGGCGCTCGACACGGGTAACGTCAACCTGGTGCTGATCTGGGTGCAGAAGAAGGACGAGGCGGAGATCCGCAACCACTTCCAGAAGACCGTGGCCGTGCGCAAGGTCAACGCGCAGGCCAAGGAACTGGCGGACATGTATTTTTTCGAGACCCTGGTGCGCATCCACCGCGCCGGCGAAGGCGCCGGTTATACGGGACTGAAACCGTCGGGCAAGATCGAGCCGCCCATTGCGGCGGCCGACAAGTCGCTCGAGACCGGGAAGCTGGAGAGCGTGGCCAAGCTCGTTTCCGAGCGCATGGAGCAAGGGCTGCACCGCCAGTTCGAGGACATGATGAAGAAGAAGAACTACAACCCGAATGACATCGCCGCCGGACGCGCTTTCGCAAGCGCCTACGTCGAGTACACGCACTATGTCGAGCGCTTGTATGACGCGGGCGAAACGCTGGCGCCCGGCCACGTGCAGAAAGAGGCGCCGGGTCTGGCTCACTCGCATTAGAAGCAGTCAGTCCTCTCCGACGCGCAGACACGCATGCTCGAGGACGTGGCCGCATGGGGATTGAACCCGGCAGCTAACCTTCGTAGCGTCGCAGCCCGTCGACGTCGAGGATGGAAAAGCTGCGGCCCTCGACCCGGATGAGACCCGCTTCAGTGAGTTCGTGGAGGATGCGGGAGAAGTGCTCCGGCGTGAGGTTGAGACGGGAGGCGATCACGCCCTTGCTCGCG
>JBGQGU010000161.1:0-7061 GCA_041497655.1 Gammaproteobacteria bacterium | reverse complement strand
TCGTCGTCGCGCACGGTGCCGATCCCGGTCAGCACTGCGCATGCCCGCGCCCGCCAGTGATGCCCGTCTCGACGCGCTGCCTCGCCGGTGATCCACTGGCTCTTGCCGTTCAGGAGCGCAGTCTTGCCGTCGAGGCTCGCCGCCAGTTTCATCCTCACCCACGGGCGCTGGCGCGTCATGCGCGAAACGAAGCCCACGTTCAGCTCGCGGGCCTCGTTCTCGAGCAGGCCACAAGCCACGTCGACTCCCTTCTCACGCAGCGCGGCGATTCCCCTGCCTGCAACCAGCGGATTGGGGTCCTCAAGGGCCGCAACCACCCGCGTGCAGCCGGCCTTGATCAGCGCCTCCGCGCACGGCCCCGTGCGTCCCTGGTGGACGCAAGGCTCGAGCGACACATAGGCGGTGGCGCCGCGCGCGCGCGCGCCGGCTGCTGCGAGGGCGTTCACTTCGGCGTGTGGGCCGCCCGCCCGCTCGTGCCAGCCCTCGCCCGCCACCACGCCCTCGCGCACGATCACGCAGCCCACCCGCGGGTTGGGCGTGGCGGTGTAGAGCCCGCGGCCCGCCAACTCCAGCGCGCGGGCCATGAACCGATGATCGTCAGCCGAGAACATCAGTGTTGAATTTTGAGTGTTGAGTGTTGAGTGTTGAGTGTTGAGTTGAAATAAAGATGCTCGTAGCGATAGCGTCTTACAGCCACACTAACTCAGCACTCAAAACTAAAAACTCAAAACTATTTTTCCTTGGAGGGGCGCTGCACTTCCTTGATCGCGTCCTGGAAGTCGTCCACGCCCTCAAAGCTGCGATAGACCGAGGCGAAGCGGATATAGGCGACCTGGTCGAGCCGGTGCAGCTCCCGCATCACCATCTGCCCGATGCGCCGCGATTCGATCTCGCGCTCGCCGAGGGAAAGCACGTCCTGCGTAATGGTGGCGATGGCCTCGTCCACCAGCTGCGTCGGAACCGGCCGCTTGTGCAGCGCGCGCATGAAGCCGGTGCGCAGCTTGTCCAGGTCGAACTCGGCGCGGCTGCCGTCCTGCTTCACCACCTGCGGCATCCGCAGCTCCACCGTCTCGTAGGTCGTGAAGCGCTTGTTGCACGCGGCGCACTTGCGGCGGCGGCGAATGCTGTCGCCGTTATCGCTCACCCGGGAGTCGATAACCTGGGTGTCGGGGGAATTGCAGAACGGGCACTTCATGGCCTAGCTGTCAGCATTCTGCGGTCAGCTTTCAGCCCAAACCAAAAAAGCCCCAAGCTGACGGCTGATCGCTGAACGCTTACTATCCATAGACGGGAAATTTTCCGCAGAGCTTCTTCACCTCACCCGCGACGCCCTTGACGACCTTCTCATCCGCGGAGCCGTCGAGCACGTCGGCGATCAGGTTGGCGAGTTGCTCGGCCTCGAACTCCTTGAGGCCGCGCGTGGTCATGGCCGGAGAGCCGATGCGGATGCCGCTGGTGACCATGGGCTTCTGCGGATCGTTGGGCACGGCGTTCTTGTTCACCGTGATATTGGCGCTGCCGAGCGCGATCTCGGCCTCCCGCCCCGTGAGCTTTTTTCCGCGCAGGTCAACCAGGAACATGTGGCATTCGGTGCGCCCGGAAACGATACGGTAGCCGCGCTCCTGCAGCGTCTTGGCCATCACGCGAGCATTGTCGAGCACCTGCTCCTGGTACTGCTTGAATTCTTTCGACATCGCCTCCTTGAGAGCGACCGCTTTGGCGGCGATCACGTGCATCAGCGGTCCGCCCTGTATCATCGGGAACACCGCCGAGTTGATGACCTTCTCGTGCTCCGCGTTGGCGAGGATCATGCCGCCGCGCGGCCCGCGCAGGGTTTTGTGCGTGGTGGTGGTCACGAAATCCGCGATCCCGATCGGGCTCGGGTAGAGCCCCGTCGCGATCAGGCCCGCGTAGTGCGCGATGTCGGCCATCAGCAGCGCTCCAATCTTGTCCGCGATCGCCCGGAACCGCTTCCAGTCGATCACCAGGGAGTAGGCTGAGGCGCCGGTGACGATCAGCTTGGGCTTCCTCACGTGGGCGAGCTCCTCGACTTGCGCGTAGTCGATCTCCTCGGTGGCGTGGTCGAGGCCGTAGGTCACGGCGTCGAAGTAGCGCCCGCTCAGGTTCACCTTCGCGCCGTGCGTGAGGTGCCCGCCCGCGTCGAGCGCCATGCCCAGGATGACGTCGCCCGGATGCAGCACTGCCGCGTAAACGGCCTGGTTGGCCTGCGCGCCGGAATGCGGCTGGACGTTGGCGTAGCCGGCGTGGAACAGCTTCTTCGCGCGGTCGATCGCCAGCTGCTCGGCGATGTCCACGTTCTCGCAGCCGCCGTAATAGCGCCTTCCCGGATAGCCCTCAGCGTACTTGTTGGTGAGCACCGAGCCCTGCGCTTGCAGCACGCGGGGGCTGGCATAGTTCTCGGAGGCGATCAGCTCGAGGTGGTCTTCCTGGCGCTGATACTCTTTCTGGATGGCGCCCCACAACTCCGGATCGAAGCGCTCGACGGTGTCTTTGGACGAAAACATTTCGCAGCCCGATGATGGTGTAAGTGGTTGATTTTAGCACTGCACCGCTGTTCCCGGCGCGCTTGATCAAAGTGGTCAGTCGTGAGTGTTGAGTCGTGCTCAGTTCAATTCAACTCAACATTCAACATTTAACACTCAACACTGCGCCAAGCGTATCGGCGCTAGTCGCCCGCGATCGTCATCCGCTCGATCAGTATGGAGCCGCATTGACGGGAACCGCGGCGGATCACGTCGTTGCCGACCGCGGCGATGCCGCGGAAGATGTCCTTCAAGTTGCCGGCGATGGTGATCTCCTGGACCGGGTAGGCAATCTCTCCCTTCTCGACCCAGAAGCCCGCGGCACCGCGCGAGTAATCGCCCGTCACCGGGTTGACCCCGTGCCCCAGCAACTCGGTCACCAGCAGTCCCTCGCCCATCGTCCGCAGCAAGCCCGCGAAGTCGGACCCGGTATCGCGCAGGACCAGGTTGTAATTGCCGCCGGCATTACCGGTGGACTTGAGTCCCAGCTTTCGCGCGGAGTAACTGCCGAGAAAGTAGCCCTGCAGCATGCCGCCCTGCACCACATCGCGCGGCCGCGTCGCCACGCCCTCCTCGTCGAACGGCGCGCTGGCCAGGCCCTTGGCGAGGTGCGGCTGCTCGCTTATGCTGACCAGCGGGGCAAAGATCTGCTTGCCGGCGCTGTCGAGCAGGAACGAGGACTTGCGGTAGAGGTTGCCGCCCGAAACCGCCGACACGAAATGTCCAAGCAGGCTCGACGCGACCGGCGCCTCGAACAGCACCGGCGCCTGCGTGGTCGCGATCTTGCGCGCGCCGAGGCGGCGCACGGCGCGCTCGCCGGCGCGGCGTCCCACGCTTTCCGTGTCCTGCAGGTCGGCGGCATCGCGGCTCGTCTCATACCAGTCGTCGCGCTGCATTTCGTCGTTCTTCCCCGCAATCAGGGCGCACCACACGCCATGGCGCGAGCCGGGGAACCCCGCCAGGAAACCGAGCGAGTTGCCGTAAATGAAATGCGATCCCTGCGTCGATATCGTCGCGCCCTCCGAGTTGGTGAGGCGCTTGTCCACTGCGAAGCCGGCGGCCTCGCAGGCCTGCGCAAGCTCGATCGCGCGTTCCACCGGCAGGTCCCGCGGATGCCACAAGTCGAGATCGGGGATGTCGCGCGCGAGCATCTCCTCGTCCGCAAGTCCGGCGCAATCGTCTGCTGCCGTGAAGCGCGCGATGGAGAGCGCGGCGTCCACCGTGTCGCGCACCGCCTGTGGCGTGAAATCGGTGGTACTGGCGTGCCCGCGCTGCTTGCCGATGTAGACGGTGACCCCGATGCCCTTGTCGCGGTTGTACTCGATGGTTTCGACCTCGCCCCGCCGCACCGTCACCGTCTGGCCGACGCCTTCGCTCACCTCCGTTTCGGCGGCGCCTGCGCCGTGCTGCGCAGCGTAATCGAGCACCTCCCGGGCGATCTGCCTGAGCCGGTCGGAGCTGAAGGAAAAATGCGATTCAGGCATGGCTGATAGCGATTAGCGATCCGCTATCAGCCATCAATAACGACAAGGCCAATAGCTGTACTCTGATAGTCGAAATGAAGTTGGTTATCATAGCAGCTTCGGCAGAATCGCTCGCGGCTCCCGGTAACGTATTAAAAAGGGCCACGGTTCCTTTGATTTCGTTTGTCGTAAATCGGCGTTCACAGATATATATCCAGGTCCTATGTGTGCAGTTTCCTGCGGCGATCAGTCATGAGCGATGGAACGCCGATTAGCAAGACGCAACGCAAGAAGGCGGTTCACCTGCTGCAGGTGCTCGGCGAAGAGCTCGTCGAATTGAATGATGACCAGCTCACGGCGATCGCGATGCCGGAGGCGCTTCGCGACGCGGTAATGGCCGCCCGGCGCATCACGAAGTTCGAAGCCAGGCGCCGCCAGCTCCAGTACATCGGCAAGCTTATGCGCCGCGTCGAGGTGGAACCGATCCGCGCCGCGCTCGATGCGGTGCTGGCCGGGTCGCGGCGCCAGATCGCGGCGCACAAGCGCGTCGAGGCCTGGCGCGAGCGGCTGCTGGCTGGTCCCGGCGCGCTCGACGAGCTGCTCGCCGAATACCCGGGGGCGGATGGCCAGCGGCTGCACGCGCTGGTCCGCGGCGCGCTGCGCGAACGCGATGCGGGCAGCCCGCCTCGCAGCTATCGCGAGCTCTATCACGCGCTACGCGCCTTGCTCGCGAGGAATGAGGGATAAGGGAGGAGTGTCGAGGGACGAGGGAAGGGGCTGTTCCGAGTTCCGGGTTCCAGGTTCAAGGTTCAACTTGGAACTTTGAACTTGGAACTTTGAACGGGGTGTCACCCGACACCCGACACTCGACACTCGACACCCGACACCCGACACCCGACACTCGACACTCGACACCCGTGACCATCCGTTATACTCCCCCGCCATGACGGCGAATGAAGAACTGGTGATCGGTCTGGTCTCAATCAGCGACCGCGCCTCGCGGGGCGTCTACCAGGACGAGGGCCTGCCGGCGCTCGAGGAATGGTTCGGAAGAGCGGTCGCATCGCCGCCTGTGCGCATGGTAAAGCGGTTGATCCCGGACGAGCGGCCCGCCATCGAGGCGACGCTGAAGGAGCTCGTGGACCGGGACGGGTGCCACCTCGTGCTCACCACCGGCGGCACCGGCCCGGCCGCGCGCGACGTCACGCCTGAAGCCACGCTCGCCGTCGCCGACAAGGTGATGCCGGGATTCGGCGAGCAGATGCGGCAGGTGAGCCTCCGGTTCGTGCCGACCGCGATCCTGTCGCGGCAGGTCGGCGTGATCCGCAAGCAGGCGCTGATCCTGAATCTTCCCGGCCAGCCGAAGGCCATCAAGGAGACCCTCGAGGGCGTCAAGGACGAGAGTGGCAAAACCGTCGTCAACGGCATTTTCGCCGCCGTCCCCTACTGCATAGACCTCATCGGCGGGCCCTACATCGAAACCAACGAAGACATCGTGAAGGCGTTCCGGCCGAAGTCGGCCATCCGTCCCAAGAAACCGTGATTCGTGAATCGTGATTCGTGAATCGACTCCCCCCTCACCCCACCCTCTCCCCCGCGACCCGGGGGAGAGGGAAACCTGAAGAGTGAACCGCAGGTCACGAGCCGTGCGTACTGTCTTTTGAGTCGAATCACGACTCACGAATCACGGTTCACGCCCTTTCAACATATGCCAGAGTTGCTGGAATCCATTGAGATAGAGACCGGGAAGAATCCCGCCGCCACCGTCATATGGATGCACGGGCTCGGCGCCGACGGCAACGACTTCGTGCCGATCGTGAACGAGCTCGAGCTCGACGGCACGCCGGCGATCCGTTTCGTGTTCCCGCACGCGCCGATGCGGCCGGTCACGATCAACAACGGTTACGTCATGCGCGCATGGTACGACGTTTCCTTCGGAGACCTCGAGGGCCAATCCCGCCTCGCCGACGAGCAGGGCGTGCGCGAATCGCAAGCGCACATCACCGCGCTGATCGAGCGCGAGGCAAGGCGCGGCGTCGCGGCGGAAAACATCGTGCTCGCGGGATTCTCGCAGGGCGGCGCGATTGCCCTGCAGACCGGGCTGCGCCACCCGCGCAAGCTGGCCGGGGTGATGGCGCTGTCAACCTATCTCCCGCTCGCCGAGTCCCTGCCGCAGGAAGCCGCCCCCGCCAACAAGTCGACCCCCATATTCATGGCGCATGGCACCTACGACCCGGTCGTTCCGCTCATGATGGGCGCGGGCTCCATGACTTTGCTGACCGGGTTGGGTTATCCCGTCGAGTGGCGGCAATATCCGATGCCGCACTCGGTGTGCCCGCAGGAGATTCAGGACATAGGCGCGTGGCTGCGCCGTGTCCTTAATCCGTGATTCGTGAATCGTGAATCGTGATTCGACTCATGCACTGCCTGTCCCCGGCTGCGGGAAGGAATTTGAACGAGGGGGGACGAATCACGATTCACGATTCACGATTCACGCATTTTGACGCGCTTCGATGAGCGGTCCGCTCACAGGCGTACGCATCATCGACCTCACCACGGTGGTGATGGGCCCGTTTGCGACCCAGATCCTCGCCGACCTCGGGGCCGACGTCGTCAAGGTCGAGCCGCCCGAAGGAGACGTATTGCGCCATATCGCACCCATGCGGCACCACGGCATGGGACACATCTTTCTCCACCACAACCGCAGCAAGCGCTCCATCGTGCTCGATCTCAAGCAACCGGCCGGGCGGGAAGCGCTGCTGCGGCTGGCCCGGGCCGGCGACGTCCTGATCTACAACGTGCGCCCGCAGGCGATGCGGCGGCTGCGCCTCGCTTACGATGACGTTACCGCCGTCAACCCGCACATCATCTACGTCGGCGCCTACGGCTATAGCGAGCGCGGGCGCTACGCCGGGCAGCCCGCCTACGACGACCTGATCCAGGGCATGGCGGCCCTGCCCTCGATCTTCGCGGACGCGGGTGCGGACCGGCCGCGTTACGTGCCAACCGCGATCGCCGACCGCATCACGGGGCTTGCCGCCGTCAACGCCGTCAC
>JBGQGU010000160.1:0-7155 GCA_041497655.1 Gammaproteobacteria bacterium | reverse complement strand
CTTGATTTCTCAGGCAGAAGAGGCCATGCCCTACCGCACCGATGACATCCGGATCCGGGAGATCAAGGAACTCGTGCCGCCGTCGCACGTGCTGCGCGAGTTCCCGGTTACCGAGAACGCCGCGCGCACGACCTACGAGACGCGGCAGGCGATCCATCGCATCCTGCACGGGGCGGACGACCGGCTGTTGGTAGTCATGGGGCCGTGCTCGATCCACGACGTCAAGGCGGCCAAGGAGTACGCCGGCAAGCTCAAGCGCGAGAGGGAGCGGCTTGCGGGTGAGCTGCTGGTGGTCATGCGCGTGTATTTCGAGAAGCCGCGCACCACCGTGGGCTGGAAGGGCCTCATCAACGACCCGAACCTCGACGGCAGCTTCCGCATCAACGACGGGCTGCGCATCGCGCGGCACCTCCTGCTCGACCTGGACGAGATGGGCGTGCCGGTCGGCTGCGAGTTCCTCGACATGATCACGCCGCAGTACGTCGCCGACCTGGTGGCGTGGGGCGCGATCGGCGCGCGCACCACCGAATCGCAGATCCACCGCGAGCTCGCCTCGGGGCTGTCGTGCCCGGTCGGCTTCAAGAACGGTACCGACGGCAACGTCAGGGTCGCGGTGGAGGCGATCCGCGCGGCGCGCGCCCCGCACCATTTCCTGTCGGTCACCAAGGCCGGACACAGCGCGATCGTCTCCACCTCCGGCAACGAGGACTGCCACATCATCCTGCGCGGCGGCGCGAAACCCAACTACGACGCGGCGAGCGTGGACGCCGCCGCCCGGAGCCTGGCCGAGGCCGGGGTACCCGCCCGGCTCATGGTCGACTTCAGCCACGGCAATTCGAGCAAGAAGCCCGAGAAGCAGGTGGACGTGGGGCAGGACGTGGCGGGCCAGATCGCCGGCGGCGAGGCGCGCATCTTCGGCGTCATGGCTGAAAGCCACCTCAAGGCGGGCCGGCAGGATCTGGTACCGGGCAAGGAGCTTATCTACGGCATGAGCATCACCGACGGCTGCATCGGCTGGGAGGAGAGCAGGAAGCTCCTCGGCGTGCTGGCGGACGCCGTGAGCCAGCGGCGGCTGAAAGCCCAGCAGGCCGAGTAACACGCCGGAGCGAGAGCAGGTGCCTGCTTGCGGGTGCGACCAAGGAGGGCGCGTCGGAACGTTGAGCAGGGGCCCCGCTTGCGGGGATGCGACCGTGGAGACGCGCAAAGCAGCCGACAGTGCTGATCCGGACACTTGCCACAAGCTCTTCGGAGGCTGCGGGCAGGCGGCCGACGCGATGGCGCTGGCTGCTTGCCAATTTTAGGTCCGAGGCCGTACGTGGTCACCGAGGGATGAGTGATAAGGGATGAGGGATGAGGGGTTAGCTGGGAAGTTCCCCTCCTGCCTGAGGAGGGGTGTCACGTTAGTGACGGGGTGGTGGGAGTCGAATCACGACTCACGATTCACGAATCACGCTATCGGGAAATTAGCGGGAACGCGACGGCTGTTATATAGTGTGGCGAGTCAAGGCCGTATCTGAGAGGGAACGGGACGGCAACATGGCGCAGGTCGATGTCGAAGCCACCAATCCAGGGCGGGCGTCGTTGCAGTCGCTGGAGCGCGTCGGCAAGGGCACGGCGATCGCCAACGAGATCTTCGGCCTGGTCGGCAGGTCGTTGTTTTTCGCCGAGTTCTCGCGCGAGGACATCTCGATCCTGGCCGGCTACATGGACGTCTACCGCGCGCAGACGGGCGAGACCATCATCCGCGAAAACGACGGCGGCGATTTCATGCTGCTCGTCATCGATGGCGCCGTGGACATCTTCAAGAAGGGCATGCGCGCCGGGCAGCAGCACATGACCAATGTCGGCCCGGGCATGACGCTCGGCGAGATGTCCATGATCGATGGTGAGCCGCGGTTCGCCACCTGCGTTGCCACGGAGACCACAGTGTTCGCCGTGCTTCACCGCGACGACATGGCCAAGATCATCCTCGACCATCCCAGCCTCGGCTCCAAAATCCTGGTGAAGCTGGTCTCGATGCTGTCGACGCGCCTGCGCCAGACCAGCGCGCGACTGCTGCAGCACATGGAGCGCAGCATCATCGTCTGAACGCCGTGCGCTGTACGCACGGCGTTAGTGAATAGTGAACGGTGAATGGTAAGAGCGACCCCTTCGCGTCATCCATTTCCTGTTCGCCGCCTGTTCTCCCTTCTCCAACTAGCAACATTTCTTGGCGGTTTCATTGCGGTTGTTTCGGTAACGGCCGCGCAGCCGATTACGGTTACTGACGATCGGGGCAAGCAGGTCGTGCTCGCCGCGCCGGCGCAGCGCATTGTCGCGCTCGCGCCGAGCCTGGCGGAGCTTGCCTTCGCCGCGGGCGCGGGGGAGCGGCTCGTCGGCGTCGCGCGCTTCAGCGACTTCCCGCCGGCCGCGCGCGAGATCCCGCAGGTGGGCGACGCCGCGCGCGTGGACTACGAGCGCGTTGTCGCGCTCAAGCCCGATCTCATACTGGCCTGGAAGAGCGGCAATTCCGCCGCCGACGTCGGCAGGCTGGAGGGCCTCGGCTACCCGGCGTTCGTGAGCGAGCCGGCGCGGCTCGCCGACATCCCGCGCTTGCTGCACGCGATCGGCACCCTGGCCGGCACGCTGCCGGCCGCCGGCAAGGCGGCGGCGGAGTTCGAGCGGGAGATCCGGGTGCTGCGCGGCCGCTACGCGCAAGCGCGCACGGTGCGGGTGTTCTACGAGATCTGGCACAGGCCGCTCCTGACCGTGAACGGCGCGCACATGATCAGCGACGTGATTGCGCTGTGCGGTGGCGAAAACGTCTTCGCGGACGTAAACCAGCTCACGCCGTCGGTCACGCTGGAGGCGGTGATCACGGCAAAGCCCGAGGTGATATTGGGCGGCGGCTCGGCCGGCGGCGAGAAGGAGTTCTCCGCCCAGTGGCGCGCTTCGGAAGTGCCAATACTGCGCGACCTGCCGGCGCACTATATCAACCCGGACCATATCCAGCGGCAGACGCCGCGCATGGTGGAGGGGGCGAAGGCGGTGTGCGCGGCGCTGGAGCAGGTTCGCAAGAATCGTAAATCCTGAACCACAAAGGACACGAAGGACACAAAGGACACAAAGGAAGACCAGTAATTGAACCGCCAAGCGCGCCAAGAGAAAACCATAATGAAACCACAGATGAACACAGATAAACACGGATACGAACAAGAAGTCGAATCACGACTCACGAATCACGACCCACGGCTTTATTTAGCCGCCGATGAACGCCGATACACGCCGATAAGATCAAGAACAAAAAATAGACAGGATTAACAGGATTTACAAGATTCAATCAAGGAACAAAAGCAAAGGCTAGGATTTAACCGCCAAGACGCCGAGAGAATCAAAATAAGATCAAAACCAGATCAAACCGCCAAGCACGCCGAAAGAGACAACAGAAATAATATTGAACCGCCAAGAACACCGAACAAGAACAAGAAGCAGGCGACCGGATGCCGTTCAACGCACTGGAATGAGGATGGGGGATAACGTTCCGCTTTGCCCGCACGGCCCGGCGGTCGAACAGAAGCCAAGCTAAAGTCAAAAAAACCACATTCAATGTGGCTGCCCGTTGGCCAATACGCGCAGAGCCGGGTCGGGTGGAAGCGGTCGTTAGCCGGCGTAAACTCCGTACGCAATTGCGTTTTTGCCATTCTTCTTTACTGAGTACATCAAGCTATCCGCTCTCTTGATCAATTCGTCCGTGGTAATTTTCGCCTCAAGACAGGTCAAAACCCCGATGGAAAATGTCACGGGCCAATCATTCCGGCGCATTTCATCCATCAGGGTATTTTGAATTTTGGGGACGGCTGTCTGCGCGGTATTTTGGTCTGTTTCGGGTAATAGTACTATGAACTCATCGCCACCCAACCGTGCCATGAAATCCGTCTTCCGCAGTTGGCTCTTTGCCCGATTGACGACAGCGCAGAGAAGGTTGTCCCCAATACTATGGCCCCATTGGTCATTCACAGTCTTAAAGCCGTCGAGGTCAATATAGGCTATGGTAAAAGGTCGTTTATATCTTTGAGAACGATCCAATTCTGATTGCGCTACCTCGAAGAAGTGGTGCCGATTAGCAATGCCGGTCAAGTGGTCGGTGCGAGCCAAACCCTTTTCGCGTTCCAGTGCTTTCAAGGCTGGTAAAAGCAGTGTCACCAGAACGAAGAAACTCAGGCGTGAAA
This sequence comes from Gammaproteobacteria bacterium, assembly GCA_041497655.1. Classification (GTDB taxonomy): domain Bacteria; phylum Pseudomonadota; class Gammaproteobacteria; order Burkholderiales; family SG8-41; genus SG8-41. The sequence continues at coordinate 2,947 of JBGQGU010000160.1, read as the reverse complement.
AAGCGTTCCAGTAACGAATAACCGGCTGTGAGTATGATTGTCCGGCCAAACCATCGGCGATAACCCACATAACAGTACTGGCAACACTGATAACAAACCCAAGAGTTCTTCCTGAAAACCACGTAACCATAACGATGGGTATCAAATAAAACAATGCAAAAGCGAGCTCACTCCCTGTCACGATATCGGCGATTCCTATGCCAACGACAACAATGGAACCTGCTATTATCCAGAAGAGCGAACTCCTGTTTTCAAAATGTTCAAGCATGTTTATTAGCTGGTACCTGTTTCCATGACTTGGGGCACGCAGGCTGACTTTGTAATGGTTAGACGAAACTCTATCTAACACGGTAGGTCCGTCCCCGACCCGCGTCAACGCGTCCTTGAATCAAGGCGTTATGAACCTGATGTCGCGCGTGCAACGAGGGGACTTCTCGTATTGTTCTCGCTTCTCTTGGCGTCCTGGCGGTTCGCTATTGGAATTTGAGAGTAGCCGGCGAGATCAGCACCCCGAACTGCTCGCACCAGATCACCACGCTGCCGTACTTCGCGAGGTCCACGCCGGCCGGCACCGGGTAATTCTGGCTGCCCTTGAAGGCCTTCAGCCGCCCGAGGTCCACGAACATCGTCCTGGCGACGTTGGTGGAGGGAATGACGCTCGTTTCCGGTACGAGGTAGACGTGGAACTTGGGCCCCGGCCCCACCTCGAAGTCGCCGTCCAGGTGCACGAGGTCCTGGTAGACCGTGAGCTTGCCCTTGCCGTAGTGGATCGGGTCCCGCGGGTTGGCGTGGATGAACATGCCCGTCGCCACAATTTTTCTCGCGGCCTGATTGTCTACTTGATCGGAGGCAACGATGTCCGCGAGAAAAATATAGGGATAGAAAAATATCCCCAGCGCAAACCCACCCACGCCGCCAAACGCCGCGCCGACGATGAAGATGACGATGGCTTTTCTCATGCCTGTTGGGAATCGTCCGGCGTGCCCGGGTGCCCGCCTGCCGGCAAACGTCAAATTCCCCGGAACAGATAGGCGATCAGCGCGACGCCGAGGACGGCCACCGCCAGGTTGGTGAAGACCCCGAGGTTCACGCGGTAGCCTTCCGGGATTTCGACGGGTTTGAGGCCGGCCAGCACCTTCCGGTACTGAAGCACCGCAATCACCGATACCGCGGAGCCGATGAGGATGAAAGCGATGCCGATCCACAGCGAGATGCGGCCGGGCAGCGCGGGCCCTTCGCCCGGTGCCAGCAGCAGCCGCACAAAGAGGCCGAAGCGCTCGATGACGAAGCCGAAGGCCATAAGGGCGAGCGACGTGCGGTTCCACGCGAGCAGGGTGCGCTCGGCGGCGAAGAATACTCGCGGATCGTTCAGGTCGGACATGGCGGCAAGCAAGGATGCAAGATTCTGTTCCTGATTTTATCCGGGTATCCCCTTAAAGATTTTGTGGACTCACAAAATCTTAACGCACTGGCCCTTGAAGATCACCGGGCCGGTCGGCGCCCCGGTGGGCGAGCCGTCCTTGGGCTCGACGCTCATCGCCACGCCCCACGCGCCCTCCATTCGGCGCGCGAGCGCGGGCCTGAGCTTCATCGTCTGATCGGGGTCGGTGGTGATGAGGCCCATCGAGACCGGCGCGTCCTTGCCCCCGGGCAGCAGCCACATCTCCCAGGTCGTGCCGGGGGCCATGACGGGATGCTCCTGGACGACCTTGATCCGGACGTAAGGATCGCGCATCGCCTTCATCGGCGGCCAGGACACCACCAGGGCGGGCTGCCCCTTATCGTCATTCATCACAGCGACCATCGCCATCGGCGGTTCGGGTCGCGGCGCCATGCCGATGAAAGCAGCGAGGATCAGCGCGAACGCGGTGCTGGTGACGGCCAGCCCCCGCCAGAATGCAAGGCCCGTCCACGAGCCGCCGCCACGCGCGGCGCCGGCAATGCGCCTCACCACCGCCTGCCAGACGCGCGCCGGCGGCGCGATCTCGCCCGCGGCTGCGGCCAGCGGGGTCAGCCGCGCCTCCCACTCCGCCACGACCCGCCGCAGGTCCGGGTCGTAGCGCAGCAGCGCCTGGAAGCGCGCGCGGGCGCGCCCGCGCAGCGTGCCGACCACGTACTCGGCCGCCAGCTTGTCGCGCAGTTGCGGGCTCTTGTATGAAGCCATGTCCAACAGTGATCAGTGAGCGGTGACCGGTGACGAGTGTCGGGTGTCGGGTGTCGAGGGAAAGAGCGTGGTCACTTCCGTCACTCGACACTCATTCCTCGACACTTCGGCCTCATCCCTCATCCCTCATCCCTCAGGCCGGAGCGCCGAGGCAGCCTTTGAGGCGCTCTAGGCCGCGGCGCACCCAGGTCTTCACCGTGCCGAGCGGCTGCTTCATGTGGCCCGCGAGCTCCGAATGGCTCAACCCGTGGAAGAAGGCGAGCATGATGCTCTGGCGCTGCTTCGCTTCCAGCTGCCGCAGGCAGCGCGCCAAGGCCGCTGAGTCGCTGGAGTTCATCAGCTGCTCCAGCGGCCCCGGCGAGTCGTCCTGCCACGCCTCGACCGCGATGTCGTATTTCTCGCCGGTCGCCTCCTGCTGCGGCCGGCGCAGCCAGTCGAGGCAGCGATTGCGCACGATGCTGGTCATCCAGGTAAGTGGTGCGCTCTTCTGCACGGCGTAATCCCCGGCGTGGTTCCAGATGTTGACGTAGCACTCCTGCAAGACCTCTTCAGCCCAGTCCTGTCTCCTCAATATACGTAGCGCGACCCCGTATAGTTTCGGCGCAGTGAGCTCATATAAGTCCGCGAATGCACGCTGGTTCCTGAGAGCGGACTGCGCCAGCAGCTCGGCGAGCCGCAGGGCCTGGGCGTCCTGAGCGCGTGAGGGCGGGAGGGCGTCAGGGCGTGAGGTCGACGCGGAACCCGATCTCCCGATCTCCCGATCTCCCGAGCTCACGGGTTTTT
>JBGQGU010000159.1:0-7160 GCA_041497655.1 Gammaproteobacteria bacterium | reverse complement strand
TCCTTGAGTACGTTGGTGAAGCCGGCCTTCGACAGGCGCAGCGTTTCGCACGCCTCCAGCGTCTCGACACTGGCCGAGCGCGGCAGATCGTCCAGCAGGCCCATCTCACCGAAAAACTCGTGCGGGCCCATGACAGTCAGGATCACCTCGTGCCCTTCCTCGTCTGGAATAAGCACTTTCGCGCGGCCTGACAGGATGATATAGAGCGCATCGGTCTCCTCGCCTGCTCGCAGGATGAAGGAACCGCGCGGATAGCTGCGGTGCTGCACGCAGGTGAGCAGCGTGCTCAGCTGGGCATCGCTAAACGCGGAAAACAGCGGAACGCTCTTGAGGATTTGCGGATTCAACGCGAACTGTGCTGGCATGTTCCCCTATCCCGCACTCTTGTTATAGGTCGCGGCGCCGACCGGTGCCGCGCGAGCTAGCCTATAGTCTGCCAGATCAAGCGTCTGGCGTCACGCTGAGGCTGCCCGCGCGCACGCGCTTGAAGCAAATCTGGTGAGCCAGGCTCTCGGCTCGACATCGCCGCGGCGCCACTGCTAGAGTGTTGCTTTTCTGCGATTAATCCTCATATATCTGCATCATGGCCAACTCCCCCCGGCACCATCGCCTCCTGATACTGGGTTCCGGCCCGGCAGGCTATACCGCGGCCGTATACGCCGCGCGCGCCAACCTCAAGCCCGCGCTCGTTACCGGACTCGCCCAGGGCGGCCAGCTGATGACGACCACGGACGTCGACAACTGGCCCGCTGACGCGACCGGCGTGCAGGGACCGGAACTGATGGAGCGCTTCCTCAAACACGCCGAGCGCTTCGGCACGGAAATCATTTTCGACCATATCGACACCGTCAGGCTGAAGGAAAGACCCTTCACCCTCGTCGGGGATCAAGGCACCTACACCTGCGACGCGCTGATCATCGCGACCGGCGCCTCGGCGATATACCTCGGGCTGCCGTCGGAGCAGAAATTCATGGGACGCGGGGTTTCGGGATGCGCGACGTGCGACGGGTTCTTTTACAAGGGACAGGAAGTCGCGGTCATTGGCGGCGGCAATACCGCGGTCGAGGAAGCGGTATACCTGTCCAACATCGCGAATCACGTGACAGTGGTGCATCGACGCGACAGGTTCCGCGCGGAAGCCATACTCGTCGACAAGCTCAAGGAGAAGGTCGCGGCGGGCAAGTCCGACATCCTGTGGGACCACGTGCTCGAGGAAGTCGTGGGCGACAACACCGGTGTCACCGGCATGCGAGTTAAGAACGTGAAGACCCACGCTGTCACGGAGAAGCGGCTGCAGGGAGTCTTCATCGCCATCGGACATCGCCCCAACACCGAGATTTTCGCCGGGCAGCTCGACATGGTGAACGGCTACATCATCACCAAGGGCGGCATGGAGGGAAATGCCACCGCAACCAGCCTGCAAGGCGTGTTCGCCGCGGGCGACGTGCAAGATCACGTCTACCGCCAGGCCGTCACCAGCGCCGGCAGCGGGTGCATGGCCGCTCTTGATGCACAGAAATATCTGGAGAGCCGAGGGCTGATCTGACAGCAGACCTGTGGTGCTTCCACGTTCAGCCGCGAAAACACTATGAAGAAGTCGCGCAAGCCCGCTGCCACCCCTGATGAGGTGGAATTGTTCCGCGCGTCGGTGTCCGACGTGACCCCGCTGCCGCGCCACGACCGGGCCCAGCACGTGCGCCCGCTCCCGCAACCCATCCCCGCCCAGCGGTTGCGCGACGACCGCGAAACGCTGCAAGACAGCCTCAGCCACCGCATTCCCTGGGACGCCGGAATGGAAACCGGCGAAGAACTGTGCTACCTGCGCAACGGCGTCGGCGCGCAGGTCCTCAGGAAACTGCGGCGTGCGCACTGGGTCATCCAGGACGAACTGGATCTCCACGGTCTCACCGTCGAAGAAGCGCGCGAGTTGCTGGTGGGTTTCCTCAGTCAATGCGTCCGCCGCGGGCTGCGCTGCGTGCGGGTCATACACGGCAAGGGGCTGCGCTCGAAGAACCGCGAGCCGGTGCTCAAGCGCAAGGTGGCGGGCTGGCTGATGCAGCGGGAAGAAATCCTGGCGTACTGCCAGGCGCGGCAAGCCGACGGCGGCAGCGGAGCAGTGGTAGTACTGCTGAAGGGCGCGACTCGCGCGGTCCCGTGATCTAGCTTTCGCGAGCTACGGGCAACGAGTAACGAGAAACGAGAAACGAGAAACGAGAAACGGCCGTTAGATGGCGGCCTCGTCGGTTTCCCCAGTGCGGATGCGGATCACCTGCTCGACACTGGTGACGAAAATCTTGCCGTCCCCGATCTTGCCGGTGCGGGCAGCCTTGACGACGGCGTCGATCGCGCCCTCGAGCATCTTGTCCGAAACTACCACCTCGACCTTGACCTTGGGCAGGAAATCCACGACGTATTCCGCCCCGCGATAGAGCTCGGTATGGCCCTTCTGCCGGCCGAACCCCTTCACTTCCGTGACCGTCAGGCCGCTGACGCCGATTTCGGACAGCGCCTCGCGCACTTCGTCGAGCTTGAACGGTTTGAAGATCGCTTCGATTTTTTTCATGGGGCCCCTCCAGTCTCCGCTCCCGCGCTTCCCCGTAAGGATAGCACAGAGGAGTTTGTCGGACTCAGGGCCGACAAACTCCTTATCTCAGACCGCCTGCTGGAATGCGAAAAAGGGGACACGATACGTGCATTCCACAATGGTTTCGTCGCGCATCGCGCGTCCAACAGGGTCTTTCATTCCATGCAATTTTGGATCGCCGGGCGGACTCTCTTAAGGATTTCGTCGAGCTATCGTTCGACGAAATCCTATCCGAACCGGTGCCGGAACTTGTTGGTAATCGGGAAGCGCCAGTCCTTGCCGAATCCGCGCGGTGTGATGCGGATGCCGATGGGGGCCTGCCGGCGCTTATACTCGCTTGCTCGTACCATTCGCACCACGCGCTCCACATCGTCTGTGCGGTAGCCTTGGGCAATGATTTCCGCGGGGCTGAGATCGCCCTCGACGTACGCCTCCATGATGGCGTCGAGCACGGCGTAGGGCGGCAGGGTATCCTGGTCGGTCTGATTCGCGCGCAATTCCGCCGACGGCGCGCGCTCGATCACGCGCTGCGGGATCACCTTCGAAATGCCGTTGCGGTAATCTGCGAGCCGGTAAACCATTATCTTGCTGATGTCCTTCAGCACGCCGAAGCCGCCGGCCATGTCGCCATAGAGCGTCGCATAACCGGTACCCATCTCGCTCTTGTTGCCGGTCGTCAGCACGATCGCCCCGGTCTTGTTGGATAGCGCCATCAGCAGCGTGCCGCGGATGCGCGACTGGAGGTTCTCCTCCGTGGCATCCTCCGGCAGCCCCTTGAATTCCGCCGACAAGGTCTTGAGGAAAGCATCGAAGATCGGCCTGATCGGAATCTCGGTGTAGCGCACCTTCAGCGCACCGGCCTCGGCGCGCGCGTCCTCCAGGCTCATGGCGGCGGTATAGGGCGACGGCATCATCACCGCCCGCACCCGCCCGGGACCCAGCGCGTCCGCCGCCACCGCGAGCGTCAGGGCGGAGTCGATTCCGCCCGACAGTCCGAGCAGCACGCCCGGAAAGCCATTCTTGCCGACGTAGTCGCGCACGCCCAGTTGCAGCGCGCGGTACACCTCCGCCTCGGTGGAGAGCGGCGCGGCGATGTCACCGGGCCGCGGCTCGCCGTCGGTCAGCGTGACCAGTCCCAGCGCCTCCTCGAACAACGGCAGCTGGTGCGTAACGGCGCCCTCGCGATTGAGCACAAACGAGCCGCCATCGAAGATCAGCTCGTCCTGTCCTCCCACCAGGTTGACGTAGATCACAGCCAAGCCCGTCTCCGCCACTCGCTCTCGCATCACGTCCTGGCGCACGCGCTGCTTGCCCACATGATAAGGCGAGGCGTTTAACACGAGCAGCACCGTGGCGCCCGCCGCCCGCGCCGCCCGCGGAGCTTCGGCGTTCCAGGAGTCAGCACAGATGTTGATGCCGATGCGGTCGCCAGGCTCGCGGCCCCTGGCCCGCGCTGTCATCTCCCCTTCCACGCCCCATGCGTCCTCGCAAATGTTGACCCCGAAGTTCACGCCGTTCACGGCGCACACGCACGATCCGGTTCCCCGCTCGAAGTAGCGCTCTTCGTCGAACACCATGTAATTGGGCAGGCGTTGCTTGTCGTAAGTGCTGACGACCTTGCCGTTCTGGACGACGGACGCGGCGTTATAGCACTTGCCATCCGCCACCCGTGGATGACCGACAACCAGGGTGCCGTCGCGCACGCGCGCGACAAGATCGTCCATCGCGTGCTGGCAGGTCTCGAGGAAGTCCGCGCGCAGCAGCAGGTCCTCGGGTGGGTAGCCGCAGAGCGCCAGCTCCGGCGTCACCACGAGGTCCGCGCCCTGGCTGCGCGCGCGCCGGGCGAAGTCTGCGATGCGGGCAACGTTGCCGGCGAGGTCACCGACGGTCACGTTCATCTGCGCAATCGCAATTTTCATGTCGCTAATATATCATCGCCCCATGCCCCACGCAGACCGGGAAAGCAGGGCGGCCGCCTGAGCGCGTGACACGAAGGTGACGATAGAAGTCGTCGATTCCCTCGCCGGGGTAGCGGTGGATGAATGGAATCGCCTCGCCGGCGGCGATCCGTTCCTGAGCCATGAGTTCCTGTCGGCGTTGCACCAGACCGGCTGCGCCAGCAGCGCGACGGGCTGGATCCCGCAGTATCTGCTCGTCAAGTCGGGCGCGGCGCTGACCGCTGCCATGCCGCTCTACCTCAAGGCCCATTCCTACGGCGAGTATGTATTCGACTGGGCGTGGGCGGATGCCTATCACCGCCACGGGATTGCCTACTATCCCAAGCTGCTCTCCGCCATCCCGTTCACGCCGGTCACCGGCGCGCGGCTGCTCGCGGCAACGGACGAGGACCGCGACCAGCTGATCAAGACTGCGCTCGATCTTGCAAGAGCGCTCCATGTCTCCTCGCTGCATTGCCTGTTTCCGACGCGAGCGGAAGCGCAGCGCCTGTGCGCGCACGGCATGATGCCGCGGACCACCGTGCAGTTTCACTGGACGAATCAAGGCTACGCCAGCTTCGAGGCGTTCCTCGCCGGATTCAGCCACGACAAACGCAAGAAGGTGAAGCAGGAACGCCGCAAGACGCGCGAGGCCGGCATCCGCTGCAAATGGCTGGAGGGCGACGAGATCGGCGAGCGGGACTGGGCGTTCTTCCACCGTTGCTACCTGCAAACCTATCGCGAGCACCGGTCCACGCCCTATCTCAACCTCGACTTTTTCTGCCGCATCGGAAGCGCGATGCCGCGGCATCTCGTCCTGATCGTCGCCGAACGTGACGGTATTCCCATCGCCGCCTCGCTCAATATCCGCAATTCGAGCCGGTTGTGCGGCCGTCATTGGGGCGCATTGCAGCACCATCCCGGGCTGCACTTCGAGACTTGCTATTACCAGGGCATCGAGTACTGCATCGCGCGCGGCATCGCGACGTTCGAAGGCGGCTCGCGCGGAGAGCACAAGCTGGCGCGGGGGCTGATGCCCGTCGAGACCTGCTCGGCGCACTGGCTGGCGCATCCCGAGTTCGCGGCAGCGGTTGACCAGTTCCTGGCGCGCGAATCGCGCGGAATGCAGCGCTACGTTGACGAGCTCGCGGACCGCAGCCCCTTCAAGCACTCCCCAAGATCGGATGATGAGCGAACAGTGATCACGGAACGGTAACAGCAAACTCTAGGCCGCCCGCCGTTCGCTGTTCACTGTTTACCGTTCACCATTCGCCGCTTGTCGCCGCCGAAAGCTGGAAAAAAACCGCCACATCTCGTCGTTGGCGTCTATGACGGTAGTGCCGGCACCGAGGAGCAGCGGCAGATAATCCTGCACGCCTCCCGGCCATACATGCCCCGCCCCGGTGAGCTTCCACAGCACGACCTGCGTCCCATCGCGACATGGCATGTAGGTATAGCGCGTTGCTGTGTGTGCAGCGTCCGCCGCGTCGGGCCGGCCGCTCACCGGACCCATTACTTCCGGTCGCGTGGGGCAGCCATTGTGGACAATCCACTTTTCGAGCATGACGTCCACTGGCTCGTGCAATACGCGCGTGTTGGTGAAGGGAAACGCGGGGCCAAGCCCGCCGTGGTAGAGCGCGCGCTGGTCATCCACACTGTGAATATGCATCACCGGCACCGGCAATGCGGGGGCGAATCGAGGCAAGGTCATGGCACCGGCTACTCCCGCCACCGCCGCGATCCGATGCGCTGCCTCGGCCGCGAGGCGATACGCCATCATCGAGCCGTTGGAAAGGCCGGTGGCGTAAATCCGCTCCTGGTCGAGCGGCACGCGCACTGCGAGATCGTCGAGCAACACGATCGCGAAGCCCACGTCGTCCACGCGGCTCGCCGCCGCCCAGCCGCAGCAGGCGCCAGCGTTCCAGGTGAGCAGCCGGCCCCCGATGCCGCCGCTACCGTGGGGATAGACGGCGATGAAGCCCTCGCGGTCGGCCGTTTCGTCCATGCGCGAGTATTGCTTCTGGGCCCTCGCGTGCGCGCCTCCGCCATGAAAATTCAGCACGGCCGGCAGCGGATTGCCGATCCTGGCCTGTGGCGGCACGTGCACGATGTAGCTGCGGCCCAAATGCCCGTGGGTCAGCGTGAACTCGTGGTCCCCGGGCGCGAGTGTCGCGGCACTCGCACCCGCCGCTCCAACCAGCAAGGCAAATACAAGAATGGGCTGGAGTCGACTCACGGTCGCGAGCTGATCGAATCTCTTCGAGAGCTCGACAAGTAGGGGGTGCATGTTTCTCAACGCCGTGGTATTAACATATAGTTTATGCCCGGAGCCCGTCCTTTCCCCCGATGAAATTCTGCAGCAATTGCGGCGCGCCGCTCACGCTCAAGGTCCCGCCCGGCGATACGCTGCCGCGCCACGTCTGCGACGCCTGCAACACCATCCACTACCAGAACCCGCGCATGGTGGTGGGCTGTATCGCGGAGTGGGAGGACCGCATCCTGCTATGCCGGCGCGGCATTGAGCCCCGCCACGGGTTGTGGACGGTACCGGCTGGATACATGGAAAACGGGGAAACCACCTTCCAGGGCGCTATTCGCGAAACGTTGGAGGAGGCGAACGCCCGGGTGGAGATCGGCCC
>JBGQGU010000158.1:0-7169 GCA_041497655.1 Gammaproteobacteria bacterium | reverse complement strand
CCCTTTAGAGATAGTCGTCCTCGCGCTGATGGCGAATGGCCAGTATGGTCACGATCGAGGGTCCCTCTATCTCGAACAGCGCCACGTAGCCCGCCGAGCCGAAGGGGATCACGAGTTCCCGCAATAAAGGGTTGTCCGCCACTACCTTGCGGCAGGAGAACGGGGACAGGCGAAGCAACTCAACGCCGCCGCGGATTGCTTCCAGCGCGTGTTCCGCCGCGGTGAGGTCCTTCTCGAGCAGGAAATCGTACAGCCTGAGGAGATCGTCTTCGGCGTCCGGGGTGAAGCGGACACGGTATCGCTTCATCCCCGGGTCTTCGAGCGCGCCGCGGCCAGCCGGCGGGACAGCTTACGCATCACCGCGTCGGCGGAGACATAGCGCCCAGCTTTCCTGGCCCGTGCGGCGCTGGCAAGGCCCCGCGCAACGAACGCCTGCCGGGCACGCCGCGCTTCGACGTTGCGCGCGACCGAATCGAGCAGGAAAGCGGACAGCGTCTCGCCGTCCGCAAGAACCGATTCCGCCTCGCGGCGTAGCCCGGCGGTGACCCGCAGAGGCGGCAGCGTCCTGGTCTTCATGTTCTACTCCTCATGCATTGCAAATGCGATGCATTTTATCAGGCAGGGCGGCGCGACGCTATTCTTCCTAGCCGGGCTGGATGCCCGCCGCGCGGATCACCTTCCGCCACTTCTCGATTTCCGATTTCATGAAAGCGCGGAACTGCTCCGGCGTGTTGCCCACCGGGTCGGCGCCATCGCGCGCGATGCGTTCGCGGGTATCGGGCTGCTTGAGGATCGCGGCGATCTCGGCATTGAGCTTGCTGACGATCTCCGGCGGGGTCGCAGCCGGCGCAACGATGCCGTACCACGTCGCCGATTCGTAATCCTTCACGCCGGCCTCCATCATGGTCGGCAACTCCGGCAGGGCGGCGGAGCGCTGCGCGCCGGAAACCGCCAGCGCGCGCAGCCTGCCTGACCGCACCTGCGGCAGTGACGTGAGGATGCTCGGGAAACTTATCGAGACCTGCCCGCTGATGACGTCCACCAGCGCCGGCGCCACGCCCTTGTACGGGATATGCAGCAGGTCCACTCCGGCGAGCTGCTTGAACAGCTCGCCCGAGAGGTGGCTGCCGGTGCCGTTGCCCGCCGATGCGAAGGTCAACTGGCCGGGCCTGGACCTGGCGAACTTCACCAGCTCGCGCACGCTCTTCGCCGGGACCGAGGGATGGACGGTCAGCACCAGGTTCTGGGTCGCGACCAGCGTCACCGGCGCAAAATCCTTGACGGGATCGTAGGGAAGCTTCTGCTGGAGGCTGACGTTGGTCGCCAGGCCGGCGACGGTGCCGATCATCAGCGTATAGCCATCGGGTGCAGAGCGGGCCGTGAATTCCGCGGCGATCGTGCCGCCTGCGCCCGACCGGTTGTCCACGACGACCTGCTGGCTCCAGCGCTCGGAGAGCCTGGGCGCGATGGTGCGCGCGAGCGTGTCCACGCTGCCTCCGGGCGTGGTGGGGACTATCAGTCGCACCGGTCTTGCGGGGTAGGGCTGGGCAAAGGCGCCGGTGGCCGCCAGCACCAACACTATGGTCCACATACCGAAACGAAAGGTCATGGGTTTGTTTGTCTTTCCGCTCGTGCGCCTGTCCTAGGAGTTTGTCGGACTTAGGTCGGACAAACTCCTTTAGCAGCCTGTCGGACACCTAAGTCCGACAGGCTGCTAGGATATCATCCTGTCTTCCCTTTGCAGGACCGGACAACATGGCTCCCGCCACTACGCGCGCGGCAAGCAAAGGCCGCCAGCTCAAAGAGCTGATACATTCACCGAAGATACTCGTCTCGCCCGGCGTCTACGACGGCTACAGCGCGCGGCTGGTGGAGAAGGCGGGCTTCAAGTCCGGCTCGATCACCGGCGCCGGGACTTCCGAAAGCCGGCTCGGCTGGGCCGACCGTGGCGTGATGGGGCTCGATGAGAACGTCGCCAACGCGCGGCGGCTCGCCGATTGCTGCAACCTGCTGCTGCGCGCCGACGCCGATACCGGCTATGGCAACGCCATGAGCGTCTATTTCGCGACGCGCGCATTCGAGAAGGCGGGTGTCGCCGCCGTCATGTTCGAGGACCAGGTTTGGCCGAAGCGCTGCGGGCACATGGCGGGCAAGAGCGTGATTCCCGCAAACGAGATGGTGCAGAAAGTGAGGGCCGCGGTGGACGCGCGCCTCGATCCCGATTTCATCATCATCGCGCGCACCGACGCTGCAGGGCCGCTCGGCGTGGACGAGGCGATCCGCCGGCTCAATCTGTATGCGGAAGCCGGCGCGGACTGCATGTATGCCGACGCGCTGCTCTCGCGGGAGGACATCGCCAAGGTCGCGAAGGGCGTGCCGAAGCCGCTTATCGTCAACATGGGCCTCGGCATGCGCACGCGGAAGACGACGCCGCTCATGACGCCGAAGGAACTGGAAGCGCTGGGCGTGGCGGTGGTCAGCTATCCGCGGCTGCTCACGACCGCGGCGCTGAGGGGCATGATGAACGCCATGACGGTGTTCAAGGAGGAAGTGGTGGAAAAACACCACGTCGTCGATCGCACCGATCTGCAGGTCTCGTTTGAGGAGATCAATGACCTGATGGGAATGGCCGAGCTCGACGAGCTCGAGCGGCGCTTCACCGGCGGCTGACGCCGCGCGAGTATTGAGTGTCGAGGAATGAGTGTCGAGGGACGAGAAAAGAGCGTCGAGGGAAGGAGATGTTGTCACTCGACACCCGACTCTTGCCACCGGACTCTTGCCACCTGACACCCGACACCCGACACTCGACACTCGACACCCGCGACAAAGGAGCGACTATGGGAATGACGATTGCAGAAAAAATCCTGGCCCGGAAAAGCGGCCAGAAGAAGGTCGGGCCGGGCGATCTCGTCACGGTCGAGGTCGATACCGTCGTGATGATAGACAACAGCTTCATCGCCAGCCGCTGGCGCAACATCCAGAAGGTGCGGGACCCGGCCCGCATCGTCGTCGTGTTCGACCACCGGGTGCCCGCTTCGACGGAAGACGCCGCCGCCGCGCACCGCACGGGCCGGCAGTTCGTGGAGAAATTCGGCATCAAGCGCTTCCACGACGTCGGCTACGACCAGGGCATCAGCCACCAACTCGTCGCGGACCACGGCTACGCGCTGCCGGGCACGGTGCTCGTGTGCAGCGACTCGCACACCTGCAGCGGTGGCGTATTCAACTGCCTGGCGCGCGGCGTGGGCGAGCCCGACGTCGTCTACTCTGCGATCAAGGCGGAGACCTGGTTCCGGGTGGGAGAAACGGTGCGTTACGAGCTTGCCGGTAAACTCTCGCTGGCGGTCACGACGAAGGATGCCTTCCTGCAGATCGCCGGCCAGCACGGCGACCACGCGACACAGAACATCGAATGGGGCGGCTCTGGTGTCGCGGGGCTCTCGATCGCCGCGCGCAAGACTCTTACCACGATGTCGGCGGAGCTTTCCGCCGAGTTTTCGACCTTCGAGCCCGATCCAACGATGCTCGACTGGGTGCGCTCCCGCAATCCTGCGCCGTTCGAGCCGGTCTACCCGGACGGCGACGCGAAGTACGCGGCGGTGAGGAAAGTGGACCTCGCGCGGCTCGAGCCGCTGGTGGCGTTTCCGGACACGGTCATCGAGAACTCGCGCCCGGTGGCCGCGGCTGCGGGGACCCGCATTGACCAGGCATTCATCGGTTCCTGCGCGAACGGCACCCTGGACGACCTGGAGCTGGCCGCGCGGATTCTCCGTGGCAGGCGCGTCGCGCCCACCGTGCGGCTCATCGTCACTCCGGGCTCCCAGAGCGTGTTTCGCGAGGCTGCGCGCGCCGGCATCGTGACCGCGCTGGCCGAGGCCGGCGCGGTGGTGACGCCGTCCACCTGCGGCGCGTGCGGGGGCGGCCACCTCGGCATCCTGGGGCCGAACGAAACCTGCATCACGGCGAGCACGCGCAACTTCAAGGGCCGCATGGGTGCCTCGAGCGCGAAGATTTACATGGGCTCGCCGGCCACTGTTGCAGCATCGGCTGTTCGTGGGGTTATTACGGATCCACGCGAGTTTCTTGACTAGGAGAAAGTGACTCGTTTCTCGTTACTCGTTTCTGGTGTAATTCCCTACTTTAAGCCGGAACGTATCAGGCTCTCAGTCGAGCAACGAGCAACGAGAAACGAGAAACGAGGAACGGCGCGAAATGAAATTTCAAGCTAGAGTCTGGAAATTCGGCGACAACATCAACACCGATCTCATCCTGCCGATCCAGGCGTTCTACCTGCCGGCCGCGGAGCAGCCGAAGTACGTGTTTCACGCCAACCGGCCCGGATGGGTGGACCAGATGAAGCCCGGTGACATCCTCATCGGCGGCAAGAATTTCGGCATGGGCTCGAGCCGACCGGCGGCGCGGTCGCTGAAGAACCTCGGGCTCGCCTGCCTCGTCGCGCCTACCATCAACGGCCTGTTTTTTCGAAACTGCGTAAATTTCGCCTTCCCCGCGATCGAGTGTGCGGGCGTGCACGAAGCCTTCCAGGAAGGCGAAATTGCGGAGGTGGACTTTGAGTCCGCGGTGGTGCGCAATGTCACGCGCGGCGTCACGCTCAATGGACGCCCTCTGCCACCGCAGTTGATGGAGCTGGTGAAGGCGGGCGGGATCTATCCGCTGCTCGAGAAGGAAGGCTTGATCGCGCCGCGGGCGGAGAAAGCTTGAAATGGACAGGATTGACGGAACCGCAGTGGACGTGCCTTCAGTCCACGCGCGCCCCTGAAATCTGCACGAGCTTGCCCAGCTTGGTCATTTCGGAGCTGATGGAGGCGGCAAATTCTCCCGGCGTGCTGGTGACCGGCATGGCCCCGACATTACTGTAGATTTTCTGGATGTCCGGCAGCCGCACCGCCTTGCCAAACTCCGCGTTTAACCGGTCGACAACCGCGCGCGGCGCACCGCGCGGGGCGAGAATGCCGCTGTAGAGCACCAGCTCGAAGTCCTTCAGCCCGGCTTCCTTCATCGTCGGCACTTCAGGCGCGGCAGCGGACCGCTGCGGCGTGGTGACACCGAGCGCGCGCAGCTTGCCCGCCGCCACCATCGGCAACGCCGGCGGCAGGGTGGCGAAGGAGACCGCGACTTCCCCGCTGAGCAGGCCGGCAACGGCCTGCGGGCTGCCCTTGTAGGGGACGTGCACCATGCGGATGGCAGCCATCGACTTCAACATCTCCGCGGCGAGGTGCACGATCGTGCCATTGCCGGAGGAGCCGTGCGAGATCTCGTCCGGGTGCTTCCTGGCGAGCGCGATGAGATCCTTCACCGACTTCACGGGCAGCGACGGATGGACCACCAGTATCAGCGGGCTGGCGGCGATCAGCGTCACCGGCGTGAAATCGCGCACCGAGTCGTACGGCAGCCGGCGGTAGAGACTGGCGTTGATCGCATGGGTCGTCATGTCCTGCAGGAACAGCGTGTAGCCGTCCGCGGCCGATTTTGCGATGAGCTCCGATGCGATCGTGGTCCCCGCGCCGGGACGCGGGTCCACCAGCACCTGCTGACCCAGGCTGTCCGCGAGCTTGGCGCCCAGCGCGCGCGCGAGCACGTCCGAAATGCCGCCCGGAGTGAAGCCGTGGACCAGGCGCACCGGCTTGGTCGGATAATCCGATTGCGCCGACACGGCCGGCGCGGTCAGCGCGAGGATACAGGCCACAATCGGGGCGCGTAGGAGTTTGTCGAACTTAGGTCGAACAAACTCCTTATGCAAAACCGCCCGCACGATAACGGGAGTCCATGACAGTGAAAACCTCATATCCAGCCTACGCGCGTGCCCATTGGAGGCCAATTGGGGTCGTTACCCTGGGTTTCATTCAAAATTCTCGGGCGGTTTTGCTGTTAGCAGCCTGTCGGACACCTAAGTCCGACAGGCTGCTAGGGATATCGAACGCATGTCAGCTTCTATCCGGTTGAGGTGAAGATATGCTACCACGGGCGTGCGGCACCGCCGCTTGCCGTTCTGCCGCCCCGCCCGTTAATCCAGCCATTGCGACTTCGCAGCCTCGGCGAGCGCGAACGCCTGGGTGCCGCCGCCGACCACGCCTGAATAGCGCGAGAAGAAGAGATATCCGTCGCACGGCGCGGTCAGCTCCTCCAGTACCTGATAGCTGTAAATATCGATCACCTCGCCGAGCCGGGTGCCGCCTTTGATCAGCCTGCCGAGATCGTCGGGGCGCTCGAAATGTGACGCCAGGTAGCCGCTGTGCCGGGGGCGGATCTCGCGCCGCGCCTTGAGGTCGAAATGCAGCTGCTTCGGCGGTTGCGCGATGCCGTCGAGCATTCCAAGGTGGCGCATCATGCCGGTCAGGCCGTTTACCATCATCCCGGTGTAGTAGCGCGTACTCTCAGGTCCCAGGTAAGCGCCGCCCACTTCGGGATTCACCGCCGGGATGCCGCGGCCGTTGAGGTAATGCGACGCGGCGCCGGCAAATTCGTTCTCGTGCACGAACGGCGCGCCGAACGCGCGCGCGAGCGCGAGGTTCTTCCGCTTGAGATCGTCGGGCGTCCGGGCGTTGTAGTCGACGCGAGCCTGCAGTCGGCCGCCGCTGCCACCGGAGTGAAAATCGATCAGCGTGTCGATATGGTGAAGCGCGTTCTCCGTGATCGCGGCGGCGATCATCTGCGTGGTATTGCCGCGCGCGTTGCCCGGATACACTTCGTGCAGATCGGTGCGGCCGTGCTGCTCGGGCGTCTGGCGCCCGAAGCCGGCGGTCGCCATCGGGTTGGCGCAGGATACCAGGACGATGCGCCCCTTGAGCCTCGCGGTGTCGAGCGCATTGATGAAGTCCCGGATCGCGATGGTCGCCAGGAATTCATCGCCATGCGTATTGGTGATGATGCCGATTGTCGGGCCCGGATGACGGCCGGTGATGACGTGCAGCGGCAGCGCAAGCGTGGAACCGTTCAGCATCGTCGTGATCTCGATGCGGGTGAAGAACCGGCCTTCCTTCCGGCCGGCCCAAAGGGGTGCTGCTGAACTCATCTCGCGCTCCGATCAAAAGATTAGAAACGGTCTAAAAACAATAGCCACGGAATCACACGGAATGACACGGACAATAACCCGACCCCTTGGAGTCCCCTAATCACTTAGAGCGCCTAACAAAATGAATTCCCCTCCT
>JBGQGU010000157.1:0-7204 GCA_041497655.1 Gammaproteobacteria bacterium | reverse complement strand
GGATCGCGGGTGGGCCTTTCAAACAAGCTGTTACCATCCGCGAGTCACGATCCGCCGGTCACGCATTCCGAAGCACATGAGCACCCCAATATCCAACGTCCGGCCAAAACCCGATAAGGTCCTGACGGATATCGCTGATTACGTCGCCGGCTACCGTATCAACAGCAAGGAGGCCTACAACACCGCCCGGCTGTGCCTGATGGACACGCTGGGCTGCGGGCTGGAGGCACTCGAATATCCTGCCTGCACCAAGCTGCTCGGCCCCATCGTGCCGGGCACGCTGGTGCCGAACGGCGCCAGGGTGCCGGGCACGCCGTACCAGCTCGACCCGGTCGCCGCCGCCTTCAACATCGGGGCGATGATCCGCTGGCTGGATTTCAACGACACCTGGCTCGCCGCCGAATGGGGCCATCCCTCCGACAATCTGGGCGGCATCCTCGCCACCGCCGATTGGCTTTCGCGCACGCGCCTCGCACAGGGAAAGAAGCCGCTCGTCATGCACGACGTGCTGACGGGAATGATCAAGGCGCACGAGATCCAGGGCGTGATCGCGCTCGAGAACAGCTTCAACCGCGTGGGACTCGACCACGTGGCGCTGGTCAAGGTCGCCTCCACCGCCGTCGTCACGCACATGATGGGCGGCACGCGCGAGGAAATCGTCAACGCACTGTCGAACGCGTGGGTGGACGGGCCGAGCCTGCGGACGTACCGCCACGCGCCCAATACGGGCTCGCGCAAGTCTTGGGCGGCGGGCGACGCGACCAGCCGCGCGGTGCGGCTCGCGCTGATGGCGGTGAAAGGCGAGATGGGCTACCCCTCGGCCCTCACCGCGAAGACGTGGGGCTTCTACGACGTGCTATTCCGCGGGAAACCGTTCCGCTTCAATCGGTCCTACGGCTCGTATGTAATGGAAAACGTGCTGTTCAAGATTTCGTTTCCCGCGGAATTCCACGCCCAGACGGCGGTCGAAGCCGCGATCCGGCTGCAGCCGCAGGTCAAGGACCGGCTGGACGACATCAAGAGAATCGCGATCACCACCCACCAATCCGCCATCCGCATCATCGATAAGCAAGGTCCCCTCAGCAATCCCGCCGACCGCGACCACTGCATCCAGTACATGGCCGCGATCGGGCTCATCAAGGGCTCCCTCACCGCCGCCGACTACGAAGACGAAGTGGCAGCGGACGCCCGCATCGACCGCTTGCGTTCGAAAATGACCTGTGTTGAAAACAAGCAGTGGAGCCGCGACTATCTTGACCCTGCGAAGCGCTCCATCGCCAACGCCCTCCAGGTCTTCTTCAATGACGGCTCGAAGACCGACAAAGTGGCGGTCGAATACCCCCTAGGCCACCGCCGCCGGCGCAAGGAGGGCGTGCCGCTGCTGGAGGCGAAGTTCCGCACCAACCTCGCCCGCCGCTTCCCGCCGAAGCAGCAGCATGCGATACTCGCCGTGACCGGGGACCCGGAACGGCTGGAAGCAACGCCGGTCAATGAATTCGTGGATCTGCTCGTGGTCTGATACTCGTGACTCGTCGCCTGCGGCGCGTGACGCGTGATGCTTGACTGATGACCGATGACTCGTAGACTTGCATTGATGCTGGTACTAACCGCGCTCCTGGCCGTTCTTCCCCTTGACGCGGCCGAGACACGCGACCCCTACAGTCACTTTTTCAACGCCAACACCGGGGATCTCAAGGCCGAGCTCGCCGACGCCCGTAGTGCGGGGAAACAGGCGATCTTCGTCATGTACGAGCAGGACGGCTGTCCCGGCTGCATTTACATGAAGACGTACCTGCTCAACCGCCCCGATGTGCAGGAGTTCTACCGCGACCGTTTTTTCATTTTCGCGATCGACATTCACGGGTCCGTCCCGATCACGGGCTTCGCCGGGGGCGGTTACACGGAGAAAAGCTTCGCGCAGGCGCAAAAGGTGAAGGGCACGCCGACGCTCGTTTTCCACGACCTCGATGGCAACGAGATCGTGCGCATCGTCGGCCCGATACGGGAGACGGCCGAGTTCATGCTGCTCGGCGAGTTCGTCGCGAGCGGCGCCTACAAAACGCGTACATTCGAAGATTACAGCCAGCAACGGAGCAAACGGAAAGGAAGCTGAGTGGCGCAGAATCCGTTAAAGGCGCGTAGAGAATTCCGGCTCGCTGGTGGTGCTCGCGGGCGACGAATATGGCACCGGCTCCTCCCGCGACTGGGCGGCCCGCGGGCCGCACCTGATGGGCGTCAAGGCCGTGATCGTGCGCGGCTTCGAGCGCATCCATCGCTCCAACGCGGTCGGCATGCGCATCCTGCCCTGCCAGTTTAAAGGGGCGGACTCAGTCCCATCGTCGCAGTCCGCCGGTTGCGCTGTTCCAGGTTACTTGTGAGTTCTGCGGGAACGTCCCCTTTCCGGATCGCCGGAATCACCGGCGGCTGGCCGGTCTCTTGGAAGATGTTCTGGCCTTCCGCGGAGAGCAGGAGCCTGACAAAACCCAATGCAGCCTTCGTGTTCTTGGCCGTTCCCGGCACGGAGGCCGCATTCAGAATCTTGTCGCTCAGATTGACGCTGGCGGGAAAGCGGATGATATCCAGGTCATTCTTGGCCGCGACCGCCGCCGAGTAATACACCACACCGGCGTTGGCCGTCCCTTCTTTGACCGCCCGGACGGTATCCGGCACGCTGTTGTGCTTTGAGGGATCCACCGCGGCACCGTCAATGATCTTCCGGGCCAATTCGGGTTTTCCTTCCAGCGCTGCGGCCTGCTTGAGGAATTCAATGGTGCGGTTGGTGCCCAGATCTTTCTCGCCGGTAATGCGGACAAACCTGACCTCGGGTTTGGCAAGATCGGCAATTTGGCGAATGTTCAGCGGATTCCCCTTCTGAGTGATGACGACCATTTCATTCGCGGAAATGATCACGTACCAGGAAGCAGCATCCTTGCCGGAGCCGGCGATCGGCTTATTCATCAGGTCCTGATCCATCACCGCCGGGGATGACGGCGCAAACACGTCACAGGTATCCCCTTTCAGAATGCGTTCAGCGAGCTGCTTTGAAGTTCCGGACGTCAGGTTTATCGTCACCCCGGGGTTTTTCGCTTCAAAGGCTTTTTTGAGTTCTCTCATAGGCCCGGCGAGCGAATCGGCATGAAACACTTCAAGGCTCGCTGCGGTCGCCCGACCCACGGAAAAAACAGCCAGTAGCCCCAGTCCGCCAATGAGAACACCTCGATAGAGAAAGCTCGTTTCCGATCGCATATTGGTCTCCTTCCGTGTCGGATCGATCAACCTTTAATCGTGTAATTCTAAGCCTTAATTTCTCACGCCGCGCGCGTGGCGCGGCCGATGGCGGCGTTCACCGCAGGCATGACCTTTTCCGCCATGAGTTCCATCGAGCGCCGCGCGAGCTTAGTATCAGCCCAGTCGTGCCCGCAATAGAGCAACGTGCCGAAATCACCCACTGTTTCCCGAAACGCCAGCAACTGATCCACCACGCTTGCGACGCTGCCACAGATCACCAGCCGGTCGAGGATGTATTCGACGGTGACGGCCGGGTCGGGCAGCGCGAGGTCATGCTTGAAGATCTCGACACCGCCGGCGCTGCGGCGCTTGGTGAGCAGATTCCAGAAGTAGAATCCGTAGGGTCCATCGAGGCTCTTGGCGTAGCGCCGGGCGGTCGCATCGTCGTCCGCCACGAAGATGCTCTTGCAAACGCGCCAATCCCGCGGATCGGCGCGTTGACCACCGCGTTCACAACCTTGCCGGACCATCGGCCAATGCGTGGCGACCCAGCACGGTTGAAGAAAATTGGCTGACACGGGCTTCCATCCCCGCTCCGCCGCCGCGGCGAGGCCCTTTGAATGCGGGACCACTACGGTCACCACGATCGGGGGATGCGGTTTCTGGTACGGCTTTAGCATCACGCCCTGCCCCGCCTCGCGGATCAGCGTGCGCCCGGTGGAAATATTCCAGAACCGGCCCTTGAGGTCGTACGGCGCATCGTCCGCCCACAGCGCGAGGATCTGGTTGATGGATTCGACGAACATCGCGTTGCGGTCGGCGTCGAGGTTGCCGCACGCCTCCATGTCGGAGCGCAGCCCGCCGGGGCCGATGCCGAAAATGAAGCGCCCCTCCAGCATGTGATCCACCATGGCGACGTGCGCCGCGACCTGCGCGGGGTGGTTGTTGGGCAGGTTGACGGTGCCGCTCCCCAGCTTGATGTGCTTCGTCTCGTGCGCGACGCTGGCGATGAAGGTGAGGCACGACGGGATGGTCTCGCATACGTCGGTGATGTGCTCGCCGATGAACGCCTCGCAGTAGCCGAGCCGGTCCGCCAGCAGCACCGCTTCGCGATCCTCCTTCAGCGTCTGCGTGTAGTCGCGCCCCGGAGGATGCATGGGCATGGTGAAGAATCCGAGTTTCATCCAAGCCTTCCGATGCGTGATTCGTGATTCGTGGGTCGTGATTCGTGCATTGATGTCCAGGCCGCGAGGAAATGCCGACAACAGGCAAGAGCGGCTACCCCCCCGTAACGAAGCGAGCCTATGTTGTCCCCTCTTGAGTGTCAAATACGGTCTGATTTTCTGTTTGCGGCAATGTGCTGTAATCTTTGCACTGCTCCGTCGAAGAATCCCTGCAGGGATGAGAACCAACGCTCAAGACGGAATCCGAGTCGAATCACAAATCACGATTCACGAATCACGGCTCCTAGATGACGATCGTCGCTAAATTCGAAGTCCGCTACTCGCAGTTCCTCGACCCGCACGGCAAGGTGGTTGCGCCGCTGCCAGAGTTCGCGCGCACTGCGCCGAACCTTGTCGGGCTCTACCGCTGGATGGTGCTGATGCGCGCCTATGATGCAAAGGCGATTGCGCTGCAGCGCACGGGCCAGATCGGCACCTTCGCTTCCCTGCTGGGACACGAAGCCATCAACGCCGCCATCGGCTCGGCGATGGGGAGTGACGATGTATTCCTCATGACCTACCGCGAAAACGGCGTGCAGCTGATGCGCGGAGTCACGTTGAAGGAGCTGTTCCTCTATTGGGGCGGCGACGAGCGCGGCTCGGACTTCACTGGTCCCCGCAGGGACTTCCCGATCTGCATCACCATCGCCGCCCACGCCACGCACGCCGTGGGTGCCGCGTACGCCATGAAACTGCGGCGCGAGCGGCGCGCTGCGGTCTGCGCACTGGGGGACGGCGCCACTTCCAAGGGCGATTTCTACGAGGCGATCAACGCCGCCGGCGCCTGGAAGCTGCCAGTCGTATTCGCCGTCACCAACAACCAGTGGGCGATCTCGGTTCCGCGCGCGAAGCAGAGCGCCGCGCAGACCCTCGCCCAGAAGGCAATCGCGGCTGGCATCGAGGGCCTGCAGGTGGACGGCAATGACGTGATCGCGGTGCGCCATGCCATGGACGAGGCGCTCAACCGTGCGCGCTCCGGCGGCGGCCCGACGTTGATCGAGGCACTCACCTACCGGCTCTCCGACCATACGACAGCGGATGACGCGACCCGCTACCGCAGCCCTGATGAGGTGGCGCAAGCGTGGAAGCTGGATCCCATCGTGCGGCTGCGCACTCATCTCATGGCCGCTGGCGCATGGGACAAGGCGAAGGAGGACGCGCTGCTCAAGGAATGCAACGAGCAGGTGCAAGCCGCCGCGCAGGCCTATCTCGATACGCCGCCCCCGACGGCGGAACAGATGTTCGACCACCTCTACGCGACGCTGCCGGCGGCGCTGCAGAAACAGCGAGCCGCCGCGCTGGGTGAAAAGCAGGAATAGACAGGATTAACAGGATTTACAAGATTAGATCAAGAAATACCCATCGATTTCAGTTTCGAGTTTAATCCTGTTAATCATGTAAATCCTGTCCATTTTGTGATTTTGGATCTTGATTTGTTAGTTTCATAAATCCTGTCTATTTTTTTCTAGGGTCATGGCGGAGATCACCCTCGTTGAAGCCATCAATCTCGCGTTGAAGCGCGAGATGGAGCGCGACTCCGCCGTCGTCGTGCTGGGCGAGGACGTGGGCGTGGACGGCGGCGTGTTCCGCGCGACGCTGGGACTCATCGAGCGCTTCGGACCGGAGCGCGTGATTGATACTCCGCTCGCGGAGACCCTTATCACCGGCATGGCGATTGGCATGGCGGTAGAAGGGCTGAAACCGGTCGCAGAAGTCCAGTTCGCGGGTTTCGCGTACACCACGATAGACCAAATCCTCAACCACGCCGGACGCATGCGCCATCGCACGCAGGGACGGCTCTCCTGCCCGATGGTGCTGAGGATGCCGTGCGGGGCGGGCATTCACGCGCCCGAGCACCATTCGGAAAGCCCCGAGGCGATGTTCGCCCACATACCGGGCATCCGCGTGGTCTACCCCTCCTCGCCGCGGCGCGCCTACGGTCTGCTGCTCGCCGCCATCCGCGACCCCGACCCGGTGGTGTTCCTGGAGCCGACGCGGCTCTACCGGCTGTTCAAGGAAGAAATCGCCGACGACGGCCAAGCCGTGCCGCTCGACGCCTGTTACACAGCGCGTGAGGGCAGCGACCTCACTCTGGTCGCGTGGGGAGCGATGGTGCACGAGTCGCTTGCTGCGGCCGACGATCTCGCCGAACAGGGCATCGCCGCCGAGGTTCTCGATGTCGCAACGTTGAAGCCGCTCGACATGGACACGATTCTCGCGTCGGTGGCCAGGACCGGGCGTTGCGTGATCGTCACCGAGGCCGCGCGCACCGGCAGCTTCGCTTCCGAGATCGCCGCCGGGCTCGCCGAGGAAGGGCTGCTCAACCTGCTTGCCCCCGTGCAGCGCGTCACGGGTTACGACGTGGTGGTGCCACTCCCCCGCCTGGAACATCAGTACATGCCAGGCCGGGGCCGTATCATTGCCGCGGCGAAAAAGACCCTCGCCTTCGGCTAAGAATGGACTACGCTCGAGAAATCCATGGTGCCAGCGCGCCCCAATCCTTACCTGGAAAGCTTGCGGGATCGCGGGTGGCCCGTCCATTCTTTATTGAAAAATTTTCACTTATGAAAATGTTTAAGCTGCCCGACCTCGGCGAAGGCCTCCAGGAGGCCGAGATCGTCAAGTGGCACGTCAAGGTCGGTGACCAAGTGAAATCCGACCAGCCCATGGTGTCGGTGGAAACCGCCAAGGCGGTGGTGGATATCCCCGCGCCCTACCCCGGGAAAATCGCCAGGCTCTACGGCAACGCGGGG
>JBGQGU010000156.1:0-7211 GCA_041497655.1 Gammaproteobacteria bacterium | reverse complement strand
GCGGCGATGCCGGGGAGCCGCTTGTCGCCCATCGGCAGCGTGAGCTCGAGCTTGCCGTTCGCGCCCTTCTTGGGTCCCATGCCCATGTCGATCAGGTTGTCCCAGTAGAACGAGGTCAGCATGTAGGTCACCGGGACCCCGAACTGGCTGAACGCCTTGTTGGCCTCGGCCTTGGCGTCGAATTGCGGCACCTTGTACTTTTCCATGAGCGTGGGCATGCGGTCGTCGGTGAGCGGCACGAACTTGCGCGTGTCCTCGTAGGTGGACCAGACGACGTGCTTGAGGCCGGCCTGTTTCGCCGCCTGGGCCATGGCGGCGGCCTGCACCTGCTCCTTTTCCGGCACGAAGTGCTCCATGAAGAAAGTGACGCAGTACGCCCCATAGGCGCCGTCGAACACCGCCCTCAGGCTCTGCCCAATGTCGAGGTCGGCCTTGACGACCTCGGCCCCCAGCTTCGCCAGCTCCTTCGCTTTGTCGGAATCGACGTTTCTGGTAAGCGCGCGCACAGCGAAGCCGCTGCTGGTGTCGCCCAGTATGGCGCGGACGAGCCCGCCGCCCTGGGCGCCGGTGGCGCCTACCACCGCAATGATCTTCTTGTCGGCCATGCAGTCTTCTTTCTTCAGGAAGGTGAGGCAGGCGGCCGGACTTGCCCGTTGCCCGTCACGCACATCATGTCATGCTTCATCATTTCACGCACCATCATGTCACCAATCCCCCCTACCCCCCTTTGTCAAAGGGGGGAGACATGAATATGTCGGGGGGATTTCGTCACGCACCATCATGTCATCCTGCCCAAGGCGGATAAGTCCTCGGCGGAGAGGACGAGCCGCGCCGCCGCGGCGTTTTCCTCGAGATGGGCGATCGATCCGGTGCCGGGTATCGGGAGCATCACGGGCGAGCGCGCGAGCAGCCACGCGATCACCACTTGCGCCGGGGTTGCGCCGAGACCCGTGGCGACGCGCTTCACTCTGGCCGAGCGCAGCGCGCGGCCCGCGCCGAGCGGGTACCAGGGGATGAAGGCGATTTTGGCGTTCTCGCACGCCGCGAGCACGCCGTCGGATTCGCGGTTCTCGATATGGTACTCGTTCTGCACGGAAACGACGGGCGCGATGCGGCGGGCTTCCTCGAGCTGCTTCACCGTCACGTTGGAAACGCCGAGGTGCCGAATCTTACCGGTCCGCTGCAACTCCGCGAGGGTGCCAAACGACTCGGCGTAGGGGACCCTCGGGTCGGGCGCGTGCAACTGGTAGAGGTCGATGCGCTCGAGCCGCAGGCGCTTCAGGCTCCCGTCCACCGCCCGGCGCAGGTGCTCAGGCCGGCCGTTCTTGTCCCAGCGGTGGCGGCTCGGGCGCGTGAGCCCGCCCTTGGTGCCGATCACCAGCTCCTTCGGGTAGGGATGGAGCGCCTCGGCGATCAGGATTTCGGAAACATCGGGGCCGTAACTGTCGGCCGTGTCGAAGAAAGTGTGACCGAGCTCGAATGCGCGCGCGAGGAGCTTGCGCATGGCGGCGAGGTCCTTCGGCTCGCCCCAGATGTCGGGACCCGCCACGCGCATCGCGCCGAAGGCCATGCGGTTGACGGTCAGGTCGCCCAGCTTGAGCGTGCCCGCAGCCGCGGCGGGTTGGGTCGCTTGATTCATCCTCGAGGTGAGTGGCAGGTGATCGGTGATAGATTACCGGCAATATGGTAACTCCGAAAAGCGGCACGCATGTATTGATCGCCGGCGGCGGCATCGGCGGCCTCACCGCGGCGCTGGCGCTCCTCAGGCGCGGGTTCGACGTGGACGTCTACGAGCAGGCCTCCGAGCTGAGGGAAGTGGGCGCCGGGGTGCAGTTGAGCGCGAACGGCATCCGGGTGCTGCACGAGCTCGGCGTGCACGAGGCGCTGCGTGCGCTCGCGTGCGAGGCCTCGGGCAAGGAGGTGCGCCTCTGGAACAGCGGGCAGACCTGGAAGCTCTTCGATCTCGGCGCCGTGTCGGTCGAGCGCTACGGCTTTCCGTACTACACCGTGTACCGCCCGGACCTGCTCGCGGTGCTCGCCGACGGCGTGCGCCGGGAGAAGCCGGATGCGATCCACCTGAACTCCCGGTGCACGGGCCTCGAGCAGTCCGCGCGCGGCGTCCTCCTGCGGTTGGAGAGGGGAGAGGTCCACGGTGACGTGCTGATCGGCGCCGACGGCGTGCACTCGCGCACCCGGCAGGCGCTGTTCGGGGCCGACCAGCCCAGGTTCACGGGGCTCGTCGCCTGGCGCGGCACGATCCCCATGCAGGCGTTGCCCGACCCCATGCGGCGCCTCGTCGGAACCAACTGGATCGGCCCGGGCAGGCACGTCGTGCACTACCCGGTGCACCGCGGCGAGTACATGAATTTCATCGGCGTCGTGGAGCGCGGCGACTGGCACGTCGAGTCCTGGACCGCCCGCGGCACGCGTGAGGAGTGCCACGCCGATTTCGAGGGCTGGCACGGCGACATCCACCGGATGATCGACAACATCGCGACGCCGTTCAAGTGGGCCCTCATGGGCCGCGCGCCGATGGAGAAATGGAGCGTCGGGCGCGTGAGCCTGCTCGGCGACGCCTGCCATCCGGCACTGCCTTTTCTCGCGCAGGGGGCGGCAATGGCGTTCGAGGACGGCTTCATCCTCGCGCGCGCGTTGCAGGCCGCCGGCGCCGACGTCGAGCAAGGCCTGGCGCGCTACGAAAACGCGCGCAGGGAACGGACGGCGAAAGTGGTGCACGGCTCGGCCGACAACGCGCGCCGCTTCCACAACCGCGCTCTCGCCGAGCCGGCCGGCGCGCAGGACTACGTGGATCGCGAATGGTCCGAGGAGCGGGTGAAGAGCCGCTACGAGTGGCTGTTCACCTACGACGTGACGGCCGTGGCGGTCTGAACCACGCTGACGGCAACTGACGAAAAGAAGCAACGAGAATTAGCGAAGAGTAGTATTTCAGACTTGATCTGACGGAGAATGTCGCAAGTCAGCTTCCGGAAACGACTCAAAGCGGATATCCAGAGAATCGAGCCCCTTTTACTTATTGAAGGTGGTTGATATGTGGATGTGTTCCGTGCGAATGGCATTTGCGCTGCTCGCCGCGCTGTTGTCCGTCGAAGCTGCCGCTCAGAATTGCGGCTGGTCGCACATCGACCACAAGGTCAGCTACGACGCGTCGGGTGCCTGGAATCCGAATGTCTACCGCGGCATGGTTAATGCGCTTACGGTCGCCCAGATCGGCGGCGCGATCTGGGAAGGATCGGAGAGCCGCTTCGGCAAGACGATGTGGCAGGGTATCGATTCGGAGATCATCGCGGGCGTCACCGCGGAGGCAGGCAAGCGCGTGTTCACGCGGGTGCGCCCGAGCACTCAGGACAATCCTTGCCTCTGGTTCCAGGGTGGCGACAACCACAGCTTTCCAAGCGGCGAAACGGCGGTGGCGGCTGGTCTCGTGACCCCCTACATCCTTGAATATGGCAGCGAGAACCCGGCGACCTATGCGCTGCTGCTATTGCCGTTGTACGTCGGCGCCGGCCGGATCAAGAATCAGGACCACTGGCAGACCGACGTGATTGCCAGTTGGGCAATAGGCGGCTTGTCCGGCTGGTATGCGCACAGCCGCGATACCCCCATATTGATCCAACTTCTCCCCCACGGAGTTGCGGTAGGGCTGAAAGTGAAGTTTTGACGGCCAAAATCAAAGGGGCCACCCATTAGCCGGCCCCTTTTACCATCTATCACCAGCCGAGGCTGGGCGATTGCGCGCTCGAGACTTTTCCGTTTGCGTTGAAGAACACCGAGCCCCGGCCGATTCCCGGATACACGTAGTACCACACCAGGGCGCCGTCGATGCGCAGCACCCTTTCCGGCTTGCCGAGCAGCGCCTGAACCCTGTCTTCGGGCGTCCCAGGTTGAACCTGCGACCAGTTTTGCTTGAGCGATACGAGCGAAGAAATCTGCGAAATGGGAATGGCCTCGCTGCGCGAGGCTTCAGGCTGTCCGCTGTCCTTGCCAGCGACCGGACCCCCGTCCTGGCGCTCAAGCGTCCGGATCCTGGCGTCGAGCCTGTCCAGTGCCCCTCGAAGCTGCGCCGCTTCCTCGCGAAGGCGCGCTAGCTCGTCGGTTGGGTCCGCCGCCACCGAAAGCGTCGTCAGCGCAAGGACGATGCCGCACGCGAGGAGGAGTGGGCGCCGCTTTGGAGCTCCGTTGCGCACTGTGCAGAACCGGTTTTTCGTCCGCCGCTATTTGGACATGAGGTAAGCTGCCACGGCCTCCATCTGCTCGAACGACATCCCGGTGCTGATGTTGTGCATGACCTGCGCGCTGCCGCCCTCCCGCAGCGAGCTCTTGAACAGGACCAGCTGCTTGACGAGGTACTCGGCGTGCTGGCCGGCGAGCCTCGGAAAGACGGCGGTGCCCTCGGCGTCCTTGCCGTGACAGGCGACGCAGGCTTGGACGTTAGCCCCGGGAATGCCTCCTTCGTAGATGGCTTTGCCCGTCTGCGCGAGCTTGGGATCCGCTGCTTTGCCTCGAGGCGGTTTCTGTCCGGAATAGAAGACGGCAAGTTTCGCGACCATGTCGTCGCTGAGTTGCGAAGACATTCCCCACATGTAGGCCTGCGCCATTGGATCGGCGCGCGTGCGATTGCGGAACGCCTTCAACTGGTTTTCCAGATATTCGGCGCGCTGACCGGCAATCTTCGGGAAACCGGGCGAGATGCTGTCGCCTCTCGGCCCGTGGCATGATGCGCAGACTTGGGCTGCAAGCTTGCCCGCTTCCGTTTCCTGCGCCTGCAGCGAAGGAGACATGCACGAAAGCGACATGAGCGACAGCAGAACGATCAGGTGGGATTTCATGTTCGTCCGCCTCATCTTGAATGGCCCTCTCCGACGCATCGAACTGCCAAACATTCGATTCGGGACAGGGCCGGTTTGAAGTCTCTCAGAAATTGAGCCAGCCCAGCAGGTAAAGAGTATTGTTGTCGCTCGCGTTCCTGCCGCTGCCGTCGTAATTCGAGCTGGCCCCGTTGAATTTCTTATAAGCGACGTATTGCAGCGCGAACTTCACGTTTTGCCAGGGCAGGTAGTTGAGCTCGGCAACCCAGCCGTTGCTGTTGGGGCTGTTGTTGCCGAAACCGGTCACGGAGGCGGGCGCATACAGTACCGCGTCCGAGGTGCCGGTCGTCGAGAAATATCCCAATCCGCCGCCGTAGGTGCGCCGGAAGTAATAGCTGCCGCCCACCCTGATGGTTTTTAGGTCGTTGGTCGGGTTTGCGGAATCGCCGAGTGCAAAGGTCGCATCGAGGGACTGGCGCTCCTTGATGTAGGTGGCTTGAGCCGAAAAGATATGCTCGTCGCCGATGAACTGATACTGGCTGTCGATTGCAACGTCGCGGAACCTGTCGAAAGACGCGCTCACGGGTTCATCGGCGGGAGTGATCTTCGTGCTCATGCCATAAGCGCCGACGGACCACGAATTTCGATCCCATTGATGCTCATAGGCGATTCGCCAATACGGCGCATAGCTCGTAACGACTCCACCGGCCGTGCTGTCGAGCGGTCCTGCATTGCCGTTCGGAACCGCGGTCCCGTTTGGCGTGAAGCCCTGCGGAGAAGAACGGTAGAGGCCTAATTCCGCATAGATCGAATTTCTCCACCATAAGTATGCTGTCAGGCCGGCGACGCCCCGCTCCGCAAGCACGCCATCGATTTGCGTAGCGGCTCCTGGTGAGGGCGTCGCGTTGCTTCTCTGATCGAAAGGCGTTTGCCATGCAGGGGTGCTGTTCCAGACATCCTGCACGGTCGGGTTGTTGTTCATCGTGAAACCGTAGGTCAGGCCTCCGGACACCGAGGGAATCTGCTTTGCATAGCGAAATTCCGTGTTATCCAGCCCGAACGACGCGCTTTGACTGTCATAAGTCATTTGGATAAACGCGCCCAGGTTCGGTGCAACCCTCCCGGCATAGAACAGACTCGCCTGTTGCGGAAACAGGATTTGCCCGTTCTGCCCGTTTTCGCCGACTAGCGCGGAATCCGGCACCGCCTGCTTCGTCTTCGTGTACGAGGCCTGAAACATGAACGACAGCGGCGGCACCTGGTTCAACAGCAACTCGTACTCCTTGGTGGACGTGATTCCCTGCACCTGCGGGAGATTGTCGATCGTGTAAGCGTTCAGCTTGAACGACCGGCCGAACGGCGTGAGTTCGGGAAAGACGGTGTGACAACCTTGGCAGGCCACGCCCGTTTGCCGGGCGTAAGATGGCACCGCGTTTGCCGTGCCCGTACTGCACAATGCGATCAGCAGGGCGAACAGCACCCCCGCCGGCCTTGACACCGCGCAAAGACTTTTGCCCATGATGCCCCCTCCCGTTGAGCGCAAAGGACGCTTGTGTCAAAGCTACGCTCTTCGCGAAGGCGCCTTTTGACCTAAGTCAAGGAAAGCATCGGATTCCGACAACGAGCTTACACACAGCTTACAAACGCTTCGTACGCGCTCAGGCGATGTCGGATCGGGATGTTCCAAATAAATGTCTGACCTCAATCTCAACTCATGGACCTGAAGAACCGAGCCGCTCAAAACGAACACCACGAGGATCACGTGCCGCTGCTGAAGAAGCTCGGCCCGGGGCTCATCACCGGTGCCGCGGACGACGATCCCAGCGGCATCGCCACCTACTCCCAGGCGGGCGCACAGTTCGGCTACGGACTCCTATGGTCGGTTCTCTTCACGACGCCACTCATGATCGGGATTCAGATTGTGAGTGCGCGCCTCGGACGCGTCACCGGCCACGGGCTGGCGGCCAACATCCGGGCACATTTTCCGAGGCCACTGCTGTATTTCATCGTTTCCCTGCTGCTGATCGCCAACACCATCAACATCGCCGCCGACCTGGGCGCAATGGGAGATGCGCTGGTGCTCGTCGTCGGCGGCCGCAGCGAAATTTACGATGTATTTTTTGCTTTGGTGTCGCTCACCCTGCAGATCTTCATACCGTTCCCGCGCTACGCGCCCATTCTGAAGTGGCTCACGTTGGCGCTGTTTGCGTATGTCGGGACGGTACTCGTGGTGCACGTTCCTCTAGAAGAGGCCCTCGAAGGAGCGCTGTTGCCGCACCTCTCGTTCCAGAGCAATTACGTCGCGACCCTGGTGGCGGTATTTGGCACCACGATCAGTCCGTACCTCTTCTTCTGGCAGGCATCTCAGGAAGTCGAGGATCAGCG
>JBGQGU010000155.1:0-7252 GCA_041497655.1 Gammaproteobacteria bacterium | reverse complement strand
CCGCCCCGGCGCCGACCGCGCCATAGCGCTCCTCCGGAAACGAGCGCACCGCGGCCGCGTCCCAGGTCTGGGCCAGCGTTTCGCGCGGCAGCATGAGATACACCGGGCCCTGGGGGTCGCTGTGCGCCACGGCGTGGGCGCGCCGCAGCACTTCCTTGGTGATGATGCCGGAGGGCAGCGTCCACTCCCACTTCACGTAGTTGCGTACGATCGCGCCCTGGTCGAACGGCTCCTGGATGAAATGCACGTAGGTGTCGCGCGAGCCGGGCAGCTCGCCGCGCACGGTGTAGGGCGCCTTGCCCGCCATCAGCAGCAGCGGGATGCGGCCGCGGCAGATGTTATGCGCCGCCACCGCCGCGTTCGAAGTACCCACGTCCACGTGCACCATCACGGCCTGCCCGCGGCCGGTCACCATCGCGTAGCCGGCGGCCATGTGCATCGCGGTGTTCTCGTGCGGGCACAGCACCGTCGCCGGCAGCTTGCGCCCCTCTCTTCGCCAGCGCGCCATCTCCTCGATCAGCGGAGCGTGGTCGGTGCCCAGATTGCAGAACAGGTACTCGATGCCAATCTCGTTCAGGCCTTCGAGAAAATAGTGCGCGGTCGAGTGCAGCCTGACTTGCGGTGCCTTGTCCATGGTTCGACTCCCGATTTCGCGCGCCCGGCCCTGGAGGGGAAGTTTGTCCGACCCCAGTCCGGTAAACCCCTATCGAGCTTTGCATAATCGCTTTACGCCGCTCGACCCTCACCCCTTCCCCCTCTCCCGAAGGGCGAGGGGGAACGTACAGTGCGGAAATGGGGAGTTACCCATTTCCGCAAGGATCAATAGGACGTTCCCCAGACCTCCCGCGCCACCTCGAGGGCGAGCGCGAGCTTGCGCCGCTCATCGTCCACGGTGATCTTGTTGCCGTGGTGCGTGCTCGAGAAGCCGCATTGCGGGCTCAAGCACAGGTTCTCGAGCGGCACGAACTTGGCCGCAGCCTCGATGCGGCGCTTGAGATCGTCCTTTGTTTCGAGCGCGGGAAACTTCGAGCTGATCAGCCCGAGCACGACCTTTTTCCCCCTGGGCACGTAGCGCAGGGGCTCGAAGCCGCCAGCTCGCTCCGTGTCGTATTCGAGGAAAAACCCGTCCACGTCGAGCCGCGTGAACGCGGTCTCGGCGACGAAATCGTAGCTGCCGCTCGCGAGCCAGGTGCTCATGAAATTGCCGCGGCAGGTGTGGATGCAGACAGTCATGTCGTCGGGCACGTCCCGGATTGCCGCGTTCACCGCGTCGGCGTACATTTCCGTGTCCTTCTTCGGCTCGTCGCCCAGCTTGCGGAACGTTTCCTGGACTTTCGGGTCGCCCATCATGGCGATCGTCGTGTCGTCGATCTGCAGGTAGCGGCAGCCGGCCTGGTAGAGGTCGCGGATCTCCTCGCGGTAGGCCTGCGTGAGATCGGCCCAGAACTCCTTCACGTCGGGATAGGTCTTGTGCAGCGCCTCGCGGTCGCCGCGCGCGTGCAGCATCGCCGGCGACGGCATGCAGAATTTCGGCATGCGTCGGGTAACCGACTTCAGGAATTTGAAGTGATCGAGCATGCTGGGCCGGGTGCGCCGGATCTTGCTCGTCACCCTCATCAGCGGCGGCTGCTCGTCGGCGCCCTGGAAACGCACGCCGAAGGTGGCGCCCGTGACCGTCTGCACGCCATCGAAGCCGCGCAGGAAGTCGATGTGCCACCAGTCGCGCCGGAACTCGCCGTCGGTGATGCTCTGGAGCCCCACCCCTTCCTGCAACGCAATCACGTCGCGGATGCACTTGTCCTCGACCGTGCGCAACGCTTCTGGACTGATCTCGCCGCGCTTCGCGCGGTCGCGCGCCTCCTTCAGCTCGGGCGGGCGCAGCAGGCTGCCGACGTGGTCGGCGCGGAACGGGGGATGGGGTGCGGCTTGAGCCATGGGGTCTCCTCCTGACATCGATATTCTATGGCAACGCCCGGACCGCCGGAGCATGACTGATAACTGGATCGATAGTTGACAGTTGGCAGCCGTCAGTTTTCAGCCGTCAGCGGTCAGCCGTCAGTAAGCAGCAACTGCAAACTGTCAACTGCAAACTGCCAACTGATTGCTGCAAACTGCCCACTGCAAACTGCAAACTGATTCTTCCCTCATCCCTCAAGTGATGGCCTCCGCGCGCCGGACGCTGGCAATCATGCTCGAGATGAGCAGGAAGTCGCGCGTGCTCTCCACCGTGGACGCGGCCCGGCGCAGCTCATCGAAATTCCTGCGACGTTCTTCCTCGGTCCTGGCCGTCAGGCGCTTCAGGTTCTTGATCGAAAACTCCTGCACGTATTCGAGATTGACCGTGCGGCGCTGGCGCACGTAGAGATCGAGCAGCCGGTCGTCGGCTTCGCCCCGGCAGACCTTGCCGAGCTTCCCGGCGAGATTGACGGCGTCATGAATGCCGCCGTTCAGCCCGAACGCGCCGATCGGGTTGTTCAAATGGGCGGCGTCCCCGGCGAGCAGCGCGCGGCCGACGCGAAAATCACTCGCGACGCGCTGGTGCACCTTGTAGATGCTCTTGTACTCGATGGCGTAGCGCCCCGCCTTCGGCTGAAAGCCCTGCATGAGCCGCTCGATGTTTTCCTCCGAAAGCGCCGCCGCCTCGTCCTGCTCGGGCGCAACCGGAAACAGCACGCGCCACAACCCCGGCGGCCCGTCGCCGGACATCTTGAACATCGCGTTCCAGTCCACCGGATCGGCAACGTAGGTGTTGAGCCTGAACCCGTGCGGCTCGTAATCGTAGCCGGTGCTCGCCACCAGGAAGCGCTCGGGCCAGGTGTAGCCCTCGAATCCGACACCCATGACTTTGCGCACCGTGCTGCGGCCGCCGTCCGCTCCGACCAGCCACTGCGCTTCGAACTTTTCGATGCCGGCCGGCGTTTGCGCGGTCACGGCAACGATGTCGGCGCTTTGCGAGAAGTCGCTCACCTCGCGCGAAAACCGCACCTCGGCGTTCGGGCATTCCCTGAGCTTCGCGTAAATGATGGGCGTGAGCCGGTGCTGCTCCAGGTGCAGCCGGTAAGGGTGCGGCGCCAGGTCCTTGATCAGCGAGACGTCCCACTCGACGATGACGCCTTCCTTGCGGTCGCGGATCTGCCAGCGCGGCACCTTGATCGCGGTCTTGAGCATGTCGGCGGTGATGCCGTACGGCGCCATCATTTCGAGCGAAGGGGGGTGATAGGTGCCGGCGCGCAGATCGACGGTCAGGCCGGGCTCGGCCTCGAGCACCAGCACGGAGACGTCCTGTTTCGCGAGCGCGAGCGCCGTCAGCAATCCCACCGGGCCCGCGCCGGCGACAATCACCTGTGGATTCCTGGCCATGATCCGGCGCCGCTCCCTCCGTCACGCGGTCCGCATGGAGAAGGCCAGCAGGACGGTCGTGACGCCCAGCAGCAGCACAGCGGAGAGCGCGAGCGACCAGTGTATCCCGATCAGGCTGCCCAGCAAGCCTACGGTGATGCCGCTGAAGGCGCGCAGCCCGTTGTTCGACATCTGGTAGAGCCCGATCAGGCGGCCGCGCAGGTGGGCCGGCGCCTCGAGCTGGACCATCGCCTGGGCCATGGAGCTGAAGGCGAGGTAGAGGAATCCGGCCACGAACATGAGGACGACGGCGAGGTGATAATCGGTGGCGGCGGCAAAGCCTGCGACGCTGAACGACCAGATGATGGTGAGGACGATCGCGGTCAACGGGGTGGCGCGCAAGAACCCTCTCGCCTCGAGTAACATGCCGCCCGTGAACGCCCCTGCGGCGTTGGCGGCAAGCAGCACGGCATAGGAAAAGTCCGCCTTCTCCGTGCCGAGGTCGTGCGCGTACTCGGGCATTTGCGCGAGGAACGCATTGCCGACCAGCAGCGAGGAAACGCCCGCCAGCAGGATCATCGACATGATGGTGCGGTTGCCCGCAACCTCGCGCATGACGTTGACGGCATCGGCGAAGCCCCCGCCAATCACCGGCGCGCCCTCGCGGCGCCGGTTTGCGCCGTACGGCACCTTCGACAGCCACCAGGTGAGCGGCAGGTAGATGAGCACATTCACGATGAGGCCGGCGGCCGGGCCCAGAACCAACATGAGCCCGCCACCGACCGCCGGACCCAGGAACACTCCGAACTGGCGGCCGGTTGCGTTCAGCCGCACCGCGCTCACCAAGTGGTCCCGGCCGACGATGTCGTGGATCAGCACCTGGCTCGCGGGCGCCCACAGCACCCCGGCCATGCCGTGCACGACCAGCAGCACGGCGGCGTGCCACACCTGGATCGTCTCCGTGTAAAACAGAACGGCCCACGCCAGCGACACCCCCATGTACAGCAGCATTGCGACCTGGATGATGCGCCGGCAGTCGAAACGGTCGGCCAGCGCCCCGAAATAGACCGAAAGAAACAGGAACGGCAGCCAGTGGGAGAGGACCGCGAACCCCGCCAGGGCCGGCGAGCGGAACAGCTCGAACATGACCCAGTAGCTGATCACATGCTCGATGTTGTCCGCCATCATGGCGGCGGAGGTCGCCACCAGGTAGACGCGGAAATCGCCGTGATGGAGCGCGGCGAACGAAGGCTTCGCGCCGCCCGGTGCGCGGGGCGAGCCCGCCGGCTGCGCAGCGGGTTCGGTCATCTTGCCGCAGGCACGACGGCAATGACGTCCATCTCCACCAGCATGCCGGGGCGGGCGAGCCCGCTGATGGCGAGGAAGGTATGCACCGGCAGCGGGCCGCCCTTGAAGGCCGCCGCGCGGCACTTGTTCATCGCGTCCCGGTCGCGGATGTCGACGACGTAAGTCACGAGCTTCACCACATCCGCCATCGTCGCCCCGTGCGCCGCCAGCAGCTTCCCGATCTTCTCGTAAGCGTACTGGCATTGCGCGGCGAAGTCCCCGATGTGGAGGATGCTGCCGTCCTTTTCCGCCTCGGCCCCGACGCCCGCGAGGAAGAGCCATTTGCCGGGCCCGGTCACGGTAACCACCTCGGAGAAGCGCCCCTTGGTCCACTCGTTGTGGTGATAGCTTTTCCTCTCGAGCTCCTGCGCGAAGGCGGGCGCGTTGAGCGCCACGACAACCAACAGCGTGGCAGCATGAATCATGGCTTTCAGCATGGCTTGATCTCCCTCATGAATGAAACAACTAGAAGCCGTCCAAAGAACCCCCTCTCCCCGCTGCCGCGGGGCGA
This sequence comes from Gammaproteobacteria bacterium, assembly GCA_041497655.1. Lineage (GTDB taxonomy): Bacteria > Pseudomonadota > Gammaproteobacteria > Burkholderiales > SG8-41 > SG8-41. The sequence goes on along the minus strand of JBGQGU010000155.1, from coordinate 2,055 downwards.
GGGGGTATCTTTTTGAGACGACTTCTAGATAAACGGAGCCGGAATGTCTTTCCGGCCGTTGCGGACCAGATTGTAACAACGCTGTTACAGGGTTAACACCTTGTTTCACATTGGCGTGCACGCTTGCCGGTGCGCCGGCGTTCTAGGAAGCAGGCAACCTTGAAAGGAGGACGCCATGAACGCAAGGATGACAATTTTCACGTTGGCGGCAGGCACTTTGTTCGCGGCGGCGCCCGCATTCGCGGATCACGCGCGCTGGGCGCCGGCGCACGGTCACCGCTACGAGCATGAGCAGGTGGTCTGGGTGCCGCGTCATGACCGGCCAGCGGCGCGCGAAGTGGTGGTGGTGAGGCAGCCGGTCGTCGTCAGGCGGACGGTGGTCGTGGACCGCCCGGTCTACGTCGAGCGCCCCGTGTACTACGGCGTGCCGCACACCTATCCCGCCCCGGTCTACGCCGCGCCCGCACCCAATAACGTGCTGGGCACGCTCGGCGGGGCGATCATCGGCGCCGCAATCGGCAGCCAGATCGGCAATGGCAACGGCCGCACCGCGGCAACCGCGATCGGCGCAGTGGTCGGCGGCGTGATCGGCAGCGGCATGTAGTCGCCGGCTGGCACGGCATCAAGCACAGGGCGGCCTCGGCCGCCCTGTGCCATGTACGCGTTGCCACGCTCGCCGGTCACGCGTCGATAAAGCGTGACAGGGTACGGCGTGACGCGACAGGGCGTGCCGCGTCATTCACTGGTCCCGAGTGGACGGTCTATAATTTCCAGAAGGCCATCGCCGGTGGAGCTGTCAGGGGGAAACATGAAGATTGCGCGGGTTGAGTCGCTCGTCTACGGGGTCGAGGACGTGGATGCCGGCATCCGCTACTACGAGGATTGGGGCCTCGCCTGCGTCGAGCGCGGCGCCCGTGGCGCGGAGTTCAGGATGCCCTCGGGACAGTCCATCCTCATCCGGCCGGCGACGGATGCGGCGCTGCCCGCCGCGCCCGACTGCGGCTCGACGTTGCGCGAGGCGATCTGGGGCGTGGATGACGCCGCCTTACTCGAAGCCATCAGCACGGAGCTCGCCCGCGACCGCGACGTCAAGGCGGATGCCCGGGGCGGGCTGCACGCGCGCGACGAGGCCGGCTTTGCCATCGGGTTCCGCCCGATGTCGAAGGCGGTGAAAACGGGTGCCGCGGAGTCCTCGCGCATGAACCGCCCGTTCGATCCGGAGCGCCGCGCGCGGCCGACGAGGCTGGGGCACATCGTCTACAACGCCCCCAAGAAGGACCTCGACAAGGTGCTCGGTTTCTACATCGAGCGGCTGAAATTCCGGCTGACTGACCGCGCCCTCGACACCGGCGCCTTCATGCGCTGCGCCGGCTCGACCGATCATCACAATCTGTTCTTTGCGACCCGCACCGACCAGCCATCGTTCAACCATGCCGCGTTCGAGGTGCGCGACATCGACGAGATCATCCTCGGCGGCCAGTACATGAAGAGCCGCGGTTGGCAGGCCAACACGCCGGTGGGCAGGCACATACTCGGCTCCAACCTGTTCTGGTACTTCAACAACCCGTGCGGCGGCAGGACCGAGTACTACGCCGACATGGACCAGATGGACGACAACTGGAAGCCCCGCATCTGGGAGAAGAACCCGGGCTTTGCGATGTGGATGCTCGACAAGGCGGACGCGCCGGAGTTGACGCGGATCTAGTAGCCTGTCGGACTTGGCGCGATCGATGGTCGGCGTGAATGCAGGGGTCATCGTTCCGGGTTACGGCGGAGCCGACAGGCTGTAATGGGGTATTTATTGGTCGGAAACCATTGCTCGGGCGCGCTGCATCAGGTGCATCCGCTTCACGTTGTAGGCGAGGCATACACCGAGGGCGGCAGCCCATACGCGGATTCCCGGTCTACCTGAACGAATTGGCCCATTACCCGTGCCTCAGAATCGATAGGCCCTGCTTACCCAATGTACCAAAGCCCATCAGGTTGACTGCCACCGCCTGTAAACTGTCGTTTCATATAGCAGTGTGTCGCCCGCCGACATCGGCCATCAGGATG
>JBGQGU010000154.1:0-7256 GCA_041497655.1 Gammaproteobacteria bacterium | reverse complement strand
TACCTCGTGGACGCCGGCAAGCGCGCGGACTATATCGGCCGGGCGGCGCTGGAACGCATCATGGCGCAGGGCGTGAAGCGCAAGCTCGCCGGCATCACGATCGAGGGCTCCCCCATCGAAATGAACGCAGTGCCGTGGGCGGTGGCCGCAAACGGGTCCGGCGCCGGCCGGGTAACCTCGGCCCTCTACTCGCCGCGGCTGAAAAAGAACATCGGCTACGCGATGATGCCGGTTGCCCATGCAATCCTGGGCACCGCATTGTCGGTCATCATCCCCGGCGTCGGGACGCGCAGGGCGACGGTCGTGTCGCGCCCGTTCGTGGACCCGAAGAAAGAAATACCGAAGCATTAAGAGCGCCTAACATAATGAAACACACGCTGCGCTGTCACGGTTTTGGCGACGCAGGGCAAGCGGCACGGTCAGGCTTCGCAATGGGCATGCACCGAGTGGTAGTCGCGGGCCAAAACCGTGCCAGCCCACAAGGGGTTGCGGCCAGAATCGCCACTAGCTTTGTCGCGAGGCTTGCCAATACAGCGAGTATTGGCTTCACCTCGCTTCGCGCTATCGACGATTCTGGCTCGCACCGCACGCGCGTTTCATTATGTTAGGCGCTCTAAGCCATGCCTGGCTCGGGGCGCAAGCGCTGCCGGCCGCGGGCCGGCCCATGATGAAGGGGGACGCATGACTGCTACGACCACGCTCATTCTTGGCGGCGGGTTCGGTGGGATCTCAGCCGCGAACGCGCTGCGCCGGCTGCTGCCGGGCGAGCATCCGATTACCGTCATCGACGGGTCTTCGCACTTCCACGTCGGCGCGGGCAAGACCTGGATCATGCTCGGCGAGCGCACCTACGAGCAAATCTCGCGGCCGCGCGCGGAATTGCTCGATCCCGGCGTGCGTTTCATCGAGGCGAATATCGTTGGACTCGATCTGTCGAAACGCACCGTCACCACGGAGAAAGAGACGCTGCGCTGGGACCGGCTCGTGATCGCGCTCGGCGCCGATCTCAACCCAGAGAGAGTGGCGGGGCTCGCGGCGGCGGCGCATACCTTCTACACGGTCGAGGGCGCGCAGCGCCTCAAGGGCGTGCTCCAGCGGTTCGCCGGCGGCGATGTTGCGATCCTCATTCCGAAGGTGCCGTTCAAGTGCCCGCCTGCGCCGTACGAGGCGGCGATCTTGCTCTCCCACGCCTTCGAGAGCCGCGGCCTCGCGGGCAAGGCCCGCATCGCGATCTACACGGCCGAGGGCGCGCCGATGGCCACCGCCGGCCCCGAGATGGGCCGATTCATCAAGGAGGAACTGGGCCGGCGCGGGATCGGCTTCCAGCCGCTGAAGACGGTGGCGAAGGTGGACGGCGGCGCGCGCCGCATCACCTTCGAGGACGGAGGCGAAGCGCGCTACGATCTGCTCATCGCAATTCCGCCGCACGAATCGCCGCAGGTGGTACGCGATGCGCAGCTCACCGGCCCGTCGGGCTGGATTCCGGTGGATCCGCGCACGCTGCAAGTAAAAGCGCCGCCCGGCACGAGCGGCGTCTACGCGATCGGCGACATCACCGTGGTCCCATTGCCGGGGCGCTACAAGCCGGACGTGGGGCTGTCACTGCCGAAGGCGGGCGTGTTCGCGGACGCGCAAGGCCGCGTCGCCGCACACCAGATCGCCGCCGGGATATTGGGGCGGGCGCCGGCCGAGACCTTCGACGGCAAGGGCTTCTGCTACCTCGAGCTCGGCGCCGAGCGCGCGGTGCGGGCCGATGGTGCGTTCTTCGAATTGCCTCACCCGGTCATGCAAAAGCGCGTGCCGGACGAGGCGCAGTACCGCGACAAGCTCGACTGGGTCGCGCAGCACCTCCGCCCGGTCCGCTAGTGGTCGAAGTGAAACAGGATCGTCGAGCGTCCTGCTTTGTGCGTCGCGGCGACGCGGTCCGCGTAGCGCCGCAACATGAATCCCGCCAGCCGCCGCTGGCCTTCCTCTGATTCCATGATTTCCTCGTTGCTCGGTCGCTTGTCGGGCAGGTCGAGCGGCGGCCCGATGTAGGACACGCGAACGTCGAGATTGAACTCGTCGAACGTCGCCATGACTTCGACGGGGCCCTGCGGCTCACAGCTGTCCAGGATCACTTCGATCGATTGCGCGAGGTTGAACGTTGCACGGTCGATGACGTCCCGCCGCGCACCCCAGGTTGCGCCATGGGTCTCCATGAACTGCTCGAGTTTCTCCGCATCTACCGGCGCGCTTTCCACCTTGAGGGTGGCCGTCTGCTTCACGCCGATCCGGAACAGGAGGTTGAGCAGCAGCGCGATCAGCGTCGAGAACACGAGCGAGGAGCCGATCAGCGGTCTCGCTGCCTCCGGCGCTGTTGCCGATAACGTTGGAAACACCTCGACCGCGGTGCCGGCCACGATCGCGAGCCCGACGACCAGCGTCCGGCGCGCATCCAGCATGCGCGAGCTCATCACCTGCAGCCCGTTGATCATGATGAACGTTACGGCAAAGAGCAGCGACGCCACCACCACCGGGCGCGGCATGACCGCGAGCAGCGCCGTGAGCTTGGGAAAAAGACCGAGGAGCAGGAAGATCGCGCCGACAGCGTAGGCCACCTTGCGGCTTGCGACCCCCGTTGCCGCCGCGAGGCCGACGGCCGGCGTCGAGGTGTTGGTGCCGAGCGCGCCGGCCATCCCGGCAAGAGCAGTGGATGCGCCGTCGGCCAGCACGCCCCGCGTGATGGAACGCATGTCAGGTCGCACCCAGTCCGCATCATTCATGCGCTGGCAGACGGTGATCGTGCCGACCGCCTTCATGGCGGCCGCGATGGAGGCAATCGCAAACGGCACGACCAGCGAAACATCAAACGACCATGACAGGTGACCGAAAGCCGGCAGCCCGATCCAGGCTGCCTCTTCGACGGTGGCGATGTTCCTTCCGCCGATCATTCCCGTGAAACCCGCCGCAACGTAGCCGATCAGCAATCCGATCAGCGCGCACAGCATGCGCGCCATCCCCTTTCCCCACACATTCAGGGCCACCATGGTTGCCAGAGTCAGGCCCGCAACCCACCACTCTTCCACGCTCACCGGCAAGGCCTTCTCGCCGAGCATCGCGCGCAGCCCGGCGATTCCACCGGAGAGCCCGATGACGAAGATGACCAGACCCGATACCTCGGGCGGGAAGATCGAGCGCAGCCGGTTGAGAAGCGGGGCGAGACCCACTTCGAGCAGCCCGGCGAAGACCGTCATTCCAAACAACAATGGCAGCCCGCCGACCTGCACCGCGAGCAGGGAAGGTCCGAGGTAGGTCGCCGTGAACGTCGCGGGACACATGTAACCGGAGCCCACTGGTCCGAGACGCAGCACTTGCAGGAATGTCCCGACGCCGAGCACCAGCATCCCGATTGCCAGCAGGCTGCCGACGAGCTGCACGGGGGTGCCCGCCAACCGGAAAACCAGCAGCGCATAGACCAGATTGATCGCAATGAGGCCCACGTACTGCACGCCATTGAACAGCGTGACGTGCGGTGGCGGCGAGTCTTCCAGGCCGTAGACGATATTGGCGGGTCGCCGCATCGGGACCTCCCTCCCCTCCCCTTGTTACCGCCAGCTGATTAGTGAACAAAGTGAAACAAGATGGTGGAGCGGCCCGCTTTATGGGTCGCGGCGACGCGGTCCGCATAGCGCCTGAGCATGAAGCCGGCCAACCTGCGCTGCCCCTCCTCGCTCGCCATGATCTCCTCGTTGCTCGGCCGCTTGTCGGGCAGCTCGAGCGGCGGTCCGACGTAGGATACCCGCAGGTCGAGGTTGAACTCGTCGAACGTCGCCGCGATTTCGAGCGGCCCCTCGGGCGCGCAGCCGTCCACGATGGTCTCGATCGACTGGGTGAGATTGAAGCTGGCGCGGTCGATGACGTCCCGCCGTGCGCCCCACGCAGCGCCTTGCGCCTCCATGAACCCCTCAATCGCGACCGCGTCGACCTTGCCCGGCTCGACGACGAGCGATCGCGTCGTGCGAACCCCGAACCTAAAGAGCATGTTCAACAGCAGTGCCGAGAGCGTGCCGAGCACCAGCGAGCTGCCAACGAAGGACTGAGTCCAAATCGGAAGCCCGCGAAACGCCGCCGGATAGAAGTCGATTGCCAGTGCCCCGATGAACGACAAGCCGATCACGAAGGTCTTGCGTGCGTCGAGGAGGCGCGACGTCATGATCTCGAATCCATTCACGATAATGAAGGATGCCGCGAAGAGTAACGCCGCGCCGGCGACAGCAGGTGGCATGAGATAGAGAGCCACGCCCAGCTTTGGGAAAAAGGCGAGAACTGCCAGCGTCCCCGCCACGGCATACGCGACGCGTCGGCTCAAGACTCCGGTTGCGTTCGCGAGCCCGACGTTCATCGTGGCGGAGTTCACTCCCGTGGCCCCGATGACCCCCGCGGCAACCGTCGCCAGGCCGTCCGCGACGACGCCGCCGCTGATCGACCGCATGTCGGCCCGCTTCCAGTCCGCGTCGTTCAGCTTTTGGCAAGTAGTCACGTTTCCAGCGGCCTTGAGCGTTGCCGCCACGGCGGCCGCAGCGAAGGGAATGACGAGTTCCGAGCTGAACGACCAGCTGACATGTTCGAAGCCAGGCAGCCCCAGGAAAGGCCCTGCACTGATCGTCGCCGCGTCTGCTGCGGTGAATCCGCCCAGCATGGCCGTCGCCATGTAACCAATGGTCATGCCGAGCAGGACGCAGAAGAGGCGTAGCGCCCCTTTTGTCCACACGTTCAGGGCTACCATTGTCCCGAGTGTCACGACAGCGATCACGGCGTGTGTAGTGCCAGGCGGCGCCGAGGCCCCTATACCCAAGAGGGTACGCACCCCCACCGCTCCCGTGGTCATTCCAATCACGACGATCACCAGTCCGGCAATCTCGGGCGGGAACCACGGCCGCAGATAGCGGAGGCCGCGCGCAAGCACGACCTCGAAGAGGCCCGCGGCGATCGTCATGCCGAACACGAGCGCAAGACCACCCTCGCGCGCTGCGAGCAATGAGGGAACGAGATACGCAGCGGTCGGCACCGGCTGGCAGAGGAATCCGGAGCCAATCGGGCCGCGGGAGAGGGCCTGCAAGATCGCACCCAGCGCGAGGACAATCATGGACAGGCTTACGATCTGGGCCACGGCTTCCGGCGAGCTTCCCGCTTCCCGCGCGATCAACACCGGGTAGATCAGATTGATTGACATCAGCCCGACGTGCTGAACGCCGGAGAGTGCGGTCACTCCAAGCGGGGGCAGGTCCTCAACCCCGTAGACGATGTTGGCCGGTTTTCTCACGGACGGAGTTGCCACGCGTGCCGGCTGGCCTACTGAGCGGCGGCGATGCCTTCTTCGCGCGACCCCACAATGGTGAACAGATCGAGAAAACCGCCCAGGTCGAAGAGCTGCCTCACCTTGCCCGAGACGCCGCACAGGACGAACCGGCTCCCGGTCTCATCGGCGCGCTTCGCGGCAAGCAGCAGTATTCTGAACCCCGCGCTGCTGATGTATTCGAGCCGACTGAGATCGAGCACAACGTGAACTTTCGGAGCCGCCAGGCTGGCGGTCAGTCGCTCCCCAAGCGCCGGCGCGGTGGTGCTGTCGATGCGTCCCTTGACCGCCACCACGGTCACTCCGCCGACCTTCTCCTCAAGCAGATCCATCTTGATTCACCTCTTTCATGTCTTAAAGCGCTTCCTGAGCACGAGACGATTGCGCTCGCCGGCGCGGTCGTACGCCACTTCGTCCATCAGGCTCCTGACGAAGTGTATCCCGACGCCGCCTACACGGCGCTCGCGCAGCGGCTTGCTGATGTCCGGTCCCGGAATCGCTAGTGGATTGAACGGCGCCCCGTCATCCTCGATCACCGCTTCGAGAACGTTATCGAGCACCCGGAAGCAGATATGAATCTTGTGCTCGGCATTATCAGTGTACGCGTACTCCGTAATGTTCGTCACGACTTCGTCCAGGGCGACCTGCATATCCGCGAGCACCTCCGGGGCAAGATGATGCTCGGCCCCCAGCCGGTCGAGGAGGTCCGCTACGCGCGCGAGCTCGCTGCCTCGGTTGACGATGGTGATGTCGATCGCGCTCACACGCTGCGCCGGATCGCCATGGCCGCGATGTCGTCGGCCTGCGGGGCGGTCGCGGCGAATTCGCGGACTTTCGCGATGACCTTGCCGACAACCGTGCTTGCTGGCTCTCCGGCGAGGGATCGGAGCGTCTCCTGGAGGCGCTCTTCCGAGAACCACTCGCCTGCGGCATCCATGGCTTCGGTAACGCCATCGGTAAAGAGGAATACGCAGTCGCCCGGATCGAGCTTGCGTGTTCCAGTCTCGTAGGCAAACGTCGGCCGGATGCCAAGCGGCTTGCTGCGGGGACCGTCAAGTGCTGCGACACCGTTCGCGCCGCCCAGGATATACGGGGGGTTGTGCCCGGCGTTGCAAAAAGAAACCAGGGCCGTTGCCGGGTCGAGGATGCCGAAAAACACGGTCACGAACATCCCGTGTCGATTGTCGAGACACAGCTCCTCGTTGACCTTCTTGATGATCCGGCCCGGGTCCAGCGGCACACCGGCCGGAGTGCGAGTAAGCGTCGCGACCAGCCGGATCATGGTCTTCGTCCGGGCCATGAACAGCGCCGCCGGCGCCCCCTTGTCGGAAACGTCCGCGATGACGAAGTAAAACCTGCCGTCCTCGCCCCAGAAGAAGTCGTAGAGGTCGCCGCCGATCTGCCGCGCCGGCTCGAGTGTGGCAAAGACCTCCACCGGGCCTGCCGCGGTCGGGAGAGGAAAATCGGTCGGCACCATGCCGAGTTGGACGTCACGCGCGGACCGCAGCTCGCCTTCGATCTGATCGAGGACCGCAACGATCTCGTCGCGCAGGCGCTTTTTCTCGAGGCTCGCGCCGACGCGCGCACGCAGCAGCGTCGGATTGAAGGGTTTGGCCAGGTAGTCCTCGGCGCCCAGCTCAATGCAGCGAATCACGCTGTCGATCTCATCCAGCGCCGAAATCATGATTACGGGTATATGGCGCAACCGGGTGTCGCCCCGCATGCGCTCCAGGACTTCGTAGCCGTTCAGGCCCGGCATCATCACGTCGAGCAGCACGAGGTCGAAGGGCCGCGCGCCGAGGAGCTCCAGCGCCTGCTGGCCGTCGGCGGCGGTGGTAAGGTTCTCGTACCCCTCCCGCTGCAAGCGTCTCGTCAGCGTGTAGCGGTTGTCCTCGTTGTCATCGACGATCAGCAACGC
>JBGQGU010000153.1:0-7278 GCA_041497655.1 Gammaproteobacteria bacterium | reverse complement strand
CGGCGGGCATTGCCCTCGAAGATCTTGTAGCGATCTTTCTCGGTGAGACCGGTCAACTGGTCGAGGTAGCGCTTGGTGTCGTCGTAATAGTGGCCAGTCTCCGGATCGATGCCTTTCACCGCGCCGACCATCTCGGAGGCAAACAGGATGTTGTCCACCGGGATGACCTTGGCGAGCAGCTCGATGCCCGGCAGGTGATAGACGCAGGTGTCGAAAAAGACGTTCTTCAGCAGGTACTCGGCGAGCGGCGGCCGTTTCATGTCCTGGGCGAGGCCGCGATAGCGCCCCCAGTGGAACGGCACCGCGCCGCCGCCGTGCGGGATGACGAGCCGCAACGTCGGGAAATCCTTGAAGAGATTGCCCTGTATCAACTGCATGAAGGCGGTCGTGTCGCCGTTGATGTAATGGGCGCCGGTGTGGTGGAAGTTCGGATTGCAGGACGAGGACACGTGAATCATGGCGGGCACGTCGAGCTCGCACAGCTTTTCGTAGAGCGGGTACCAGTACTTGTCGATCAGCGGGGGATCGGTCCAGTAGCCGCCCGAAGGATCCGGATTCAGGTTGACGCCGACGAATCCGAGCTTCGTCACGATGCGCTCGAGCTCCGGTATGCAGTTCTTCGGCGATACGCCGGGAGACTGCGGCAGCTGACCGACGCCGACGAAACTGTCGGGCAGAAGCGTGCAGATGCGATGTATGAGGTCGTTGCAGAGTGTCGTCCATTCGATGCTGACCGCCTCGGTGCCGACGTGATGGGCCATGCCGCCCGCGCGCGGCGAGAATATGGTGAGATCGCCGCCGCGGTCCTTCTGGAACTTGAGCTGCGGCGCGACGCTCTTCACCAGCACCTCGTCGCTGATGCCGAGATCGGTTGAGGCTGGGCTACGCGCGGAATCGGCGAGCCCCGCGAGCTGCTTGTCGCGGAAGGTATGGAGCGCCTGCGGCTCGGTGGTGTAATGGCCGTGGATGTCGATGATCATTGGTACGTCCGTGATGGGCAATGAAATCTGAACAAAGGATGAAGGATGAAGGCGGAAGGATGACCTATATGCGGGTTCGCCTGAAGGACGTAGGCCGAAGGATGAAGGCTGACCTGGTATCTTGCTTCCGCACTGCGGGGGTCATCCCTCATCCCTAAATTTTAAAGGCTTCCATCGTCTCCGGCGCGAATAATTCCTCGGGCTGGAGGCGGCGCTTCGACAATCCCTGCTCGTGGTGGTAGCGCAGGAACGTGTCGAGCACGTGGCGGTTGCCGTGGAAGCCATACGGCCACCAATCGTCGCCGAACTCGCGCACCGCGTCCTCGACGTGAGCGTTCTGCCACGGCAGCATCGCCTTGTGCGCCGCGGTTTGCGCGAATCCCTGGTAGACGCGGCGTTGTGCCTCGACGAAGGCCTTGTGGAGCGACATCGCAATCCAGCGGTTCTTCTCATAGACCTCGCGCCGGATCGCCACCACGTGCATGATCGGAAAGATCTTCGTGCGCCGATAGTATTCGCGTTCGACCGCGACGAAATCCGGGAACAGGCGCTTGACCGCGCCGGGCTTTGAATGGAACGTCGAGGGCGCGCGCGCCGTGTGCAGCGCGTCGATCTCGCCCGCCGCAATCATCGCCGAGAGCGTCTTGTCCGGCCCGATCGGGCGCACCTTGAAATTGGGGGGAAGGTCGAGCTTGATCTTCTCGTCGCGCCGGGTCTCCTCCTCGCCGCCCGTCCAGTACTCGACGCTGTCGGGCTTGACACCGTAATCGTCGGACAGGATGCCGCGGATCCAGACCGGCGCAGTCATCTGGTATTCGGGCGTGCCGATCTTCCTGCCGATCAAGTCCTTCGGCTCGCGGATACCGCTCTGCGCCGAGACGTAGATGCACGAATGGCGGAAAAACCGAGAGGGAAACACCGGGATCGCGACGAAGGGCTGCGGGTCGCGGTGGAGCAACACCGTGTACGACCCCATCGACATCTCCGCGACGTCGAACTCGCGGTAGCGTGCCATCCGAAAGAAAGTCTCCTCGACCGGCAGCTCAAGCACGTTCAGCTCGATGCCTTCGGGCCGTACCGAGCCGTCGGCGAGCGCTCGCGTGCGGTCGTAGTCCCAGATGGAAAGGGTGAGTCGCAGCTTCGCCACGACTCACCCTTAAACAGTCACCGGATCAGTATTGAGCGCGCGGAACAATCCTTCCCGGGCGCCGTCCTTGAACTTGACGTTCTTGGGCAGCTCGATCGCGCAGGAGCGCACGCGCTGAGCGTCGGGCTTGAGGCCCGGCAGCGGCTTGCCCTCGCGGTTGTCCTTCCCGGCCTTGAGCAGCAAGCGCCGCGTCATGATGATGCCGTTGTCGGTCGAGCAGAGATTCTCCTTGGCGCGGTCCTGGATCGTCCCCATGCTCTCCTGCAGCGATGCATCCTGCATGGCGATTCCCTCGATACCGCTGTAGTTGGTGCCGATCTTCTGCGTGGCACGGTCCATCAGGTAGTTGTTGCCCTTGTTGGCGAGCGGCATGAAGGTGCCCGGCACGTATTTCACGTGGATGCCCTTGCCGTCCGCCATCGCCTTCACCTCGGACGCCGACAGCGCGCGCTTGGGATGATAGTTGATCGACCAGGCCCAGCAGTTTTCGTCGTCGATCGGCACCCAGGCATGGCCGCCGATCGGGTGACCCGCGCGTGGCGGGATGAGCGTATGCCACGGCATGATGAAAGGCGTGATGCGCCAGTACCAGCGGTCGTTATCCGCCTGGCGGCGCGCGCCGATGAGTAGCCCTCCTTCATACTCCACGACGTCGAAATGCGGCATGCGGTCGGTCAGGTTGTAGCGGTTCGCGCGCTGCTGGCCCTCCTTGAACAGGGGATCGCGGTTGAGCGCCCCGCTGTGCAGAAACGAGACGTGGCTCGAGTCGATGCCGCCCTCGATCGCCTGCAGGTAGTTGCTTTCCTGCAGCCGCTTGGAGACGTAGCGGTTCTCCGCTGGCACCAGCGTCCACTCCAGCGCGGGCGGTTCCGGCTTCAGTTCGGGTGGCCCCATGTAGATCCAGAGGACGCCGCCCTGCTCGATGGAGGGGTAAGACTTGAGCTTGATGCGGGCGCGCATGCCGCTTGCCTCCGCCTCTGAGGGTAGATCGACACATTGCCCGTTCACATCGTATTTCCAGCCGTGGTACGGGCAACGCAACCCGCATTCCTCGTTACGACCGAACCACAGCGATACGCCGCGGTGCGCGCAAAATTCGTCGATCACCCCGAGGCGGCCATCCGTATCCCGGAATGCAACCAGCTTCTCGCCGAGCAACTGCACGCGGACGGGCGCGCCGTCCTTCTCGGCGACTTCCTCGGCCAGGATCGCCGGAATCCAGTAGCGCCTGAACAAGTCCCCGAGCAGCGTGCCGGGGCCGGTGCGGGTCAATTGCTCGTTCTGTTCTCTGGTAATTGCCATGATTCAAGTCCTCTACTATTCCGAACGGCCTAACTGGTGGGTGACGAGTGTCGGGTGTCGAGGGGTAAACCCCATTCACGCCTTTCTCACTCGACACTCAATCCTCGACACTCGCTTCTCATCCCCCGTGCTCTGCCGGATCGATGCACACCTTTCCTTCCACGAGCCGGACCGTCCACACCTTGAGCGGCTCCGTCGCCGGCGCAAAGGTCGCGCGCCCGCTCCCTATGTGGAACCTGCCCTGGTGGAACGGGCACTCCACCTCATCGTCGAGTATGTAGCCCTCCGACAGCGATCCCGGGCCGTGCGTGCATTCGTCCTGGGTGACATGGATGGTGCCCTCGACGTTGAACACGGCATAGACGCAACCACCGCTCTCTGCGCGTAACGCGCATCCCGGCGCGACATCCGACACGCCGCAAAGCGGCACCAGCTTTCCGTCCTTCATGCCTGGTGCCGTTCCAACTTGTTTCTCCAAACACCCGTGCTCCACCCATCGGAGACCGTCGGCCACTGGAAAAAAGTTGGATGGCCCAAGATAGTTGGAACGGCACTGGGCACCTATTTTACCCTCTTTGATCTATGTCAAAATGGCCGGTAGCCACGCCGGATGAAAGCGATGCAGCCTACACCACGAATCCAGGTTGCGATCATCGGGGCCGGGCCAGCGGGGTTGCTGCTTGCGCACCTGCTGCACCTGCGAGGCATCCGCTCGACGGTCCTCGAAATCCACAGCCGCAAATACGTGGAGGAGCGCATCCGCGCGGGCCTCCTCGAGCAGGGAACCGTCGACCTGCTGGTCGAGTCTGGCGTGGGCGAGCGGCTCAAGCGCGAATGCCTCGTCCATCACGGCATCGAGCTGCGCTTCAGCGGGCGCGGCCACCGCATCGACCTGAGCGGGCTCACCGGCGGGCGTGCGGTCACGATCTACGCGCAGCACGAAGTCATCAAGGACCTCGTCAAGGCGCGCCTCGACGCGGGCGGGCAAATCCTCTTCGAGGTGAGCGACGTCAGCGTGCACGATTTGACCTGCGCGACACCCCGGGTCCGATTCCGCAGGGACGGCGTCGCGCAGGAGCTCGAATGCGACTTCATCGCCGGCTGCGACGGTTTTCACGGCATGTGCCGCGATTCCATCCCCGCGGGCGCGCTCACCGTGCACGATCAGCACTACCCCTTCGCCTGGCTCGGCGTGCTGGCCGAGGCGCCGCCGGTGTCGCCGGAACTGATCTATACGCACCACGAGCGCGGCTTCGCGCTGTTTACCATGCGCACCACACGGGTATCGCGACTTTATCTTCAATGCACCCCGGACGAGAGCATCGCCAACTGGCCCGATGACCGGATATGGCAGGAGCTGCGCACGCGCCTCGGAGACGACGGCGGACGAAAGCTGCAGGACGGACCCATGCTGCAAAAGGGAATCACGGCGATGCGCGGCTTCGTCGTCGAGCCCATGCAGCACGGGAGATTGTTCCTCGCCGGTGACGCCGCGCACATCGTGCCCCCGACCGGGGCGAAGGGGCTCAATCTGGCCGTAGCCGATGTGCGCGTTCTGGCGCGGGCGCTCGCCGAGTACTACCGCGGCGGCGCCATGGACCTGCTCGATCGCTATTCCGAGATCTGCCTGCGCCGCGTATGGAAAGTGCAGCGGTTCTCCTGGTGGATGACATCCATGCTGCACCGCTTTCACGACGAAGGGCCGCTGCGGCAACGTCTGCAGCTCGCCGAACTCGACTACGTCACCCACTCGCGGGCAGCGTCCACGGCGCTTGCCGAGAACTACGTGGGCCTTCCCTTCGACGACTAACGATGAAGGGCATGATTCGGAAGCGCGGGATTCAATGGCAAGATCGAGTCGAGTCACGAATCACGATTCACGAATCACGCCTTACCCTTTTTGGCGCCGCGATGGTGAGCGTAGCCACCGCCCAGCATGAGCGCCGAGTTGGCGAGGAACACCGTGACCAGCCCGAGCGCGGAGCCAATGGTGCCGAACGCAAGCGGGATGATCATGTGTGTCAGATTCACCAGCGAGAACCGCAGCCCGAGGGCCTCGCCCGTGCGCCCGGCCGGCGCGCGATTGTAGGTCATGATCACCGACAGCGGCTGCCCGACGCCGAGGCCGAGCCCGAGGACAAAGGACAGCAACAGCAGGAAGGTGACGCGCTCGTCGAACGGGAACATCAGGAAAGTCACCCCGGCGAGCAACATGGAAGCCGTCATCACGCGGTCCTCGTTCCAGTGGCGCAACAGCAGCGGCAGGAAGACCCGCACCACGAAGGTCGCGGCCGCATGGGCGCCGAGCACGATCCCGATCATGGTGGCGGAGAGGCCGATCGCGTGCCCGTAGATCGGCATGTAGAACGTGTAGAGATCGATGCCCGCGACCACCAGCGCGCTGGTGACGATCACGTTGCGCAGCCGCGGCTGCTCCAGCAGGTTGAATATGCCGCCTCCCGGCCTGTGCTTCGCGCCCCTGCCCTGGCGCAGCACCAGGCGCCGGCAGAGTATCCACCCGATCCAGGCACAGACGACGATCAGCGCCAGATAGAGAAAGGTGGGGACGTGGCCCTGATGGTCTATCGAAATCCCCACCAGCAGAGGGCCGAGCAGCGCGGCGAGGGAAATGGCGAGGCTCTGCAGGCTCACGTTGCGGGTGCGCGCCTCGGCGTCCCCGAAGGAGGTCACGAGGTTCTGCATCGCGATGTTCAGGAACACGAAGGCGATCCCCATCAATAGCGCCGCGACGCACAGCGCGGCGAAGGTGGGGACGAGGTAGGGAATCACGAGCCCGGCCGCGAGCCCGATCAGCCCGAAAAAAATCGGCCAGTAGCTCCCGAAGCGGTCGGCAATCTTGCCCGCATAAACCGACAGCAGCAGCGGACCGAGCCCGTAGAGCGCAATCAGTATCCCGATCGCCGCGGAGGAGGCACCGAGTTCGAGCGCCAATAGCGACATCAATACGCGGCTGCCCATGAAGCTCATCCACATGAGCAGCCCGAGAAATAGGATAAGATAGATGGCCATTTAGCAGCCTGTCGCACTTAACGCGCCAACAGTCTGCTAAGAATACAACTGCCTGACAATCCGATATGAGAAGTTTGTGAAAGGAACGTCCATGCAGATCAGAAACGTCGGCGTCGTCAGTCCGGGCGACATGGGTCAGGCGATCGCCGGGCGGCTCAAGGAAAGCGGCCTGAATGTTTATGCTGCGCTGGATGGCCGCAGCGAGCGCACCCAAGCGCTCGCGCGCGCGGCGGGGCTGACCGACTGCGGCTCGATGGAAAAGCTCGTCTCGACCTGCGAGCTGGTGATCTCGGTCATCAACCCCGGCGAAGCGCTCAACGTCGCCCGGCAGGTCGCCGCAGCCATGAAAAAGACGGGGCGCAAGATCGCGTTCGCCGATCTCAACGCCATATCGCCACAGACGGCGCGTGACGCGGATCGCCTGGTCCGCGAGGCCGGTGGCATGTTCATAGACGGCGGCATCATCGGACCGCCGCCGCGCGGCGAGAAGGACAAGCCCCGCATCTACGTGTCAGGGCCGGATGCCTATCTCTTCGAGCAGATCAGCCACCCGAACCTCCTGCTACGGATACTGTCCGAGCGCGTCGGCGACGCCTCGGGGGTCAAGATGTGCTACGCCGCGATGACCAAGGGCACGACCGCGCTGGCGGTGGAGCTGCTCGTGGCGGCGCGCAAGCTCGGCGTTGATCAGGCGCTGGAGAAGGAGCTGCGCGAGAGCCGCAGCGACGTCTTCGACTGGCAGGTGAAGAACATCGCCGTCATGCCGCCCAAGGCCTACCGCTGGGTGCCGGAGATGCAGGAGATCGCCAAGACCTTCGG
>JBGQGU010000152.1:0-7298 GCA_041497655.1 Gammaproteobacteria bacterium | reverse complement strand
ATGACCAGGCTCTTGATGCCGGGTTTCGACAGCAGCAGCTCGAGCGCCGGCCTCGCCTGGGTGTAGGACTCGCCGCCGATTTCGAGAAAGTTAGCGGGGCGGCCGCCGTAGTGACGGACGACGTCCATGGTGGTCATGGTCAGCCCGGCCCCGTTGGCGAGCACGCCGACGTTGCCTTCGAGATCGATGTACTTGAGCCCGGCGGCCTTGGCCCGGGCCTCGAGGCCAGTCAATTTCTCGGGCGTGCCCGCGCGCGAGACCACGGGCTGGCGGGCGATGGCGGAATCGTCCATCACGAATTTGCAATCGAGCGCGACGACGCGGCCGTCCCTGGCAACGATCAGCGGATTGATCTCCAGGAGCTCGGCGTCGAAGGCGGCATAGGCCTCGTAGAGCTTGACGAGTGCGTCAGTGACCTTGCCTTCGGCCGCGCCGAGCCCCAGGCCCTGGACCAGTATTCCGGCATCCGCATGGGCGAGGCCGCGGCGGATATCGACGGGGCAGCGCCGGAGTTTGCCGGGCGCCATCGCCGCCACCTCCTCGATATCCATGCCGCCCTCGGTGGAAAACATGGCGAGCGGGCACTTGCTCGAGGGATCGTTGAGCACCGCGGCATAGAGCTCGCGCGCGATCGGCACCTGTTCCTCGACCAACACTTTCTCGACCTTGTGGCCGGCGATCTCCATGCCGATGATGGACCTGGCATGGGCCCGGGCTTCGTCCGGCGTCGCGGCCAGCCTGACTCCGCCCGCCTTGCCGCGCTTGCCGGTCGGGACCTGGGCCTTGACGACGACGGCGCCGCCGATCCGGGCCGCGACCTCGGCAGTTTCGTCGGGCGTTTTCGCGAGCCCGCCCCTGGGAATGGCGACGCCCTTCCCGGCCAGGAGCGGCTTGGCCGCGTGTTCCTCGAAGTCCATGAGCCTTGCTTATTTCCCGTATTTCTTCCAGAACGGATCGAACAGGTCCTCTTCCGAGGGCTTGTTCTCGGGAATCGTGCGGACGATGCGCGTGATGTTCAGGAAGTGCTTGTAGTTGAGATTGTCGGAGAAGCTGTTGCCGCCCCAGGTGCCGCAGCCCATGGAGAGCGAGAACGGCAGGCCGTTGTCGAAGCTGCCGCCGGTGGCAAAGGCGTGCGCCTGCTTCACGATCACACGCGAGACCGTCATCTCGTGCG
The DNA here is from genome assembly GCA_041497655.1 of Gammaproteobacteria bacterium. Taxonomy (GTDB): domain Bacteria; phylum Pseudomonadota; class Gammaproteobacteria; order Burkholderiales; family SG8-41; genus SG8-41. Next base: position 6,124 of record JBGQGU010000152.1, on the reverse strand, counting down.
CGAGCCTGCGGATGTGCGACTCGTCCTCGGTGTAGATGCCGCAGGAGTGGCCGTCGCCCTGGTGGTCGTAGATCGCGCGCAGAGTGTCGAACGCCTGATCGAAGTTGCGCACGCGAAAGACGGTCAGCACGGGTGAAAGCTTCTCGCCGGAAAAAGGAAACTCCCTGCCGGCGCCGGTCTCCTCCACCATCAGGCATTTCGCGCCGACGAGCTCGCTGCGCGTGAGGCCCGCCACGGAGCAGATTTTCTTTACCGGCTGCGCTGTGACCGCGGGAGAAAGCTTGCCGCCAGGAAACATTGCTTTCCGCAATGTTTCCTTTTCGGGGGCAGTAAGAAGTATCCCCCCTTCCTTTGTGAGGGCGGCGACCATCCGATCGTAAACGCGGTCGTGGATGATGACGGAATTCTCGGAAGAGCAGCTGGTGGCGTTGTCGAAGACCTTGGAGGCCATGATCTTGCGCGCCGCATCGGCGCAGTCGGCTGTGTCGTCCACGATTACCGCGACGTTGCCGGTGCCAACGCCCAACGCGGGCGTGCCGCTGGAATAGGCGGCCCGCACGTTGTTCTGCGAGCCCGTCACCACCACCAGGTCGGCCTGCTTCATGAGCTCGGCGGTGAGCTCGCGGGTGACCGGCACGGGAAGCTGCAGCACGAGATCGGCTGGGGCGCCGACGCGATTAAGCTCCGCGCGCACGTACTGGAGGAGCAGGGTGGACGTGCTGGTGCCCCTGGGCGAGGGCGAAAGGATGACGGCGTTGCCGCATTTCAACGCGTTGATGATGTTGTTGGCGGGAGTCGCCGCCGGATTGGTGGAGGGCACGACCGCCGCCACCACGCCCACCGGGCGCGCGATCTCGGTGATGCCGCGCTCGGGGTAGTCGGCGATGATGCCGGTGGATTTCGCGCCCTGGAGGTCGCGCAAGAGCCCCAGCGTCTTGCGGTGGTTCTTCGCGATCTTGTCGGCGACCACGCCGAGCCCCGTGTCGTTCACCGCGAGCTCGGCGAGCGCCTTGTTGTGGGCCGGCTTCATGATCGCCCAGCCGACCGCGGTCGCCGCTTCGTCCAGTTGCTCCTGGGTCGAGCGCTCGAAGATCTTCTGCGCGGCCCGCGCTTTCCCGACGAGCGCGGCGACGATGTTCCCGGCGGCGCCGGAATCCCTGGCAGGTTCGATCCGGGTTGCCATCAACTGTCCTCGAAAGCGCGGGTAGCGAAAACTGTGATGATACCGCGTGAACGCCGATCGCGCCCGCGATCCCGGCGGCCGCATCGCGATCGCCGGCGCTCGTAGAGTCGGTGCGACGCGGCGATCCGCGCGTCGAGAGGCGACGTGCGCGCGGGAAAATGCTAGACTTCACGGCAGAAAAAAGGAAAGCCATCGACGAAATGAACGAAAGGAAGCACGCGAAATTCGACGGCAGGCTGGTGTTCGTCGGATTCGGCTCCATCGGTCAGGGCACTCTTCCTCTCATCCTGCGGCACATCGACATGCCGCGGGAGCGCATCTCCATCCTCACCGGCGACGATCGCGGCCGGCAGGAAGCCGAGCACTACGGCATCAAGTTCATCGTCAACCCCCTCAAGCGCGACAACGTCCGGCAGATACTCGATCCGATGCTGGGGAGAGGCGATTTCCTCCTCAACCTCTCGGTAGACGTCTCGAGCGCGGTGCTGATCGAGTACTGCCTGCAGCGTGGGGTGCTCTATCTGGATACCTGCATCGAACCGTGGCACGGCATGTATACCGACGGCTCGCTCCCGCTCACGAAGCGTTCCAATTACGCGTTGCGCGAGGAGGTGCTGGAGTTGAGGAAGAAGTATCCGAAGGCAGCCACCGTCATTACCACCCACGGGGCGAACCCGGGGCTGATCTCGCACTGGGTGAAGCAGGGCATGGTCGACATCGCGCGCGCCGCCGCGGGCGACGTGACGATCCCGAAGACCCGGGAAGAGTGGGGCAGGTTCGCGATGAAGCTCGGCATCAAGGTCATTCACTGCGCCGAGCGTGACACCCAGGTCGCCCACCCGCGCAAGCAGCGTTTCGAGTTCGCCAACACCTGGTCGGTGGACGGCTTCGTGAGCGAAGGCCGGCAACCCTCCGAGCTCGGCTGGGGCACGCACGAGAAGCATTTCCCGGCCGACGGCCGGCGCCACGACTTCGGCTGCGGCGCGGCGATCTACCTCGCCCGGCCGGGCATGTCGGTCAAGGTGCGCTCCTGGACGCCGAGCGAAGGGCCGTTTCACGGCTTCATGATCACCCACGGCGAGGCCATTTCGATCGCGGACTACCTGACCGTGCGCCAGAACGGGCAGGCCTTGTACCGCCCGACCTGCCACTACGCCTACCACCCGTGCGACGACGCAGTGCTCTCGAACCACGAGATGAGCGGCAAGAACTGGATCGCGCAGTCCAAGTATCGCATCCTGATGGACGAGATCTACGAGGGCATCGACGAGCTGGGCGCTCTGCTGATGGGGCACGCCAGGGGCGCCTACTGGTTCGGCTCGCGGCTCTCGATCCAGGAGGCGCGCAAGCTGGCGCCTTACAACAACGCAACGAGCCTGCAAGTCGCCGCGGGCGTGATGGCTGCCGTGGTGTGGGCGATCGAGAATCCGATGGCCGGCGTCGTGGACCCCGATGATCTCGACTTCCAGCGCATCCTGGATCTTGCCAATCCTTACCTCGGCGAGATCGTGGGCGAGTACACGGACTGGACGCCGCTCAAGGACCGCGGCTGGCTGTTCGAGGAGGATGTGGACAAGGCGGATCCGTGGCAGTTCAAAAATTTTCGCGTCGCCTGACGCGAAAATTTAAACGGAACCGCAGATAAACCGCGTTAAAGCCGGACGCGAAGCGCCGGTTTAACTCCGCGTGTTCGAACGGACGAGGTCATCGCCGTTCAACACGCGGATGGAAGCCATGATTCGAGGAACCCGTCACTGGTCACCGGTCACGAGTCACCGCTGTTAGGGGGAGGTGCCGAACGAGCGAGCAGGATCATGAGCGGTCGTGTCGGTCAGGGGTCGGATCCTGCATTAGCGTACGCTGCCGCAGGACCTGACCTCTTCGAATCCGGATTTCATCAGAGAGTGAGTGAAGCCCACGAAAGGAGAAAGAATGGCGGCGCGGAAAAAGCTACAGATCGATTTCGAGTATGAATTGGGGATCGAATGATCGCCGTTATCTTTGAGGTCGTGCCTGCTCCCGGCCGCAGGCAGGAGTATCTGGATATCGCAGCCGGCCTGCGGCCGGCGTTGGAGAAGTTGGATGGGTTCATATCCATCGAGCGGTTCGAGAGCCTCACGAACAAGGGCAAGATGCTCTCGCTTTCCATCTGGCGCGATGAGGAGGCGGTCAGACGCTGGCGCCAGCTCGAGGGGCATCGCCTTGCGCAGGCGAAGGGCAGGGGCGGCATTTTCGCCGATTATCGGCTCCGCGTCGCGAGCGTCATCCGCGACTACGGCATGTTCGAGCGAGGGGAGGCGCCTGCCGACAGCCGGGCGATACATGATTACAAGGCCAAGACTACGAGCACCTAACAAATTGACCGGCCCTGCTTTGCTCCCCTCCTTTTCAAGGAGGGGTGGATGCGAAGCAGACGGGGTGGTTGCGTGGGGACCCGTCGCTCCCACCACCCCGCCCGCTTGCGCGGGCACCCCTCCTCGGGCAGGAGGGGAATTTATTTTGTTAGGTGCTCTTAAGAATCGGGATTGAGGTCACTTTGGTGTGGTCGAATACTCGACCTTGTGGAGGCATAACATGAACAAGCCGTTCACGATGCTCGCTGTCTTGGTATTCACCCTGGTCTCGATCCTCCATCTCTTTCGGCTGGTCTTCGGGTGGGAAGTCACCTTCAACGGCGCGGTGGTGCCGATGTGGCTCAGCATCGCTGGTCTCTTGATCGCCGGCGGCCTGGCGGTCATGCTTTGGCAGGAATCGCGGAAATGGCCGGAATCGCGGCTCTGAAACACAAACGGGCACGCTTGCGTGCCCGTTTGTTGTTTGTTTGGCGGTTCAAGCCACCCAGCACCAGTCACGCAGTACCACGTCACGCCGCACCATGTCACGCTTCACCACGTCACGATTCATCATGTCACGCCCTAGTCGATCTTTATGTTCGCGTCCTTCACGATCCGCGCGTACTTCGCCGTCTCGGAGCGGATGAACGCGCCAAACTGGTCCGCCGTGTTGCCGACGGTGTCAGCGCCCGCGAAGGCGATCTTTTCCTTGACGTCCGGCTGGCGCAGCAGCTTGACCGTTTCGGCCTGCAGCCGGGCGATGATGTCCTTGCTCACTGCGGAGGGCGCGACCAGGCCCCACCAGGTGCTCATGTCGAACCCGGGCACGCCACCCTCGGTCACCGTGGGGATGTCGGGAAGGATCGAGAAGCGCTTTTCGGAGGTCACCGCGAGGGCGCGCAGCCTCCCGCTCCGGACGTGCGGGAGCACCGGGGGAACCGCATCGAAATCGAGTTGAACGTAGCCGGCGATGAGGTCCACGATGGATTGCCCGCTGCCCTTGTAGGGGACGTGCAGCATGTCCACCTTTGCCTGCAGCTTGAACAGCTCGCCGGAGAGGTGCTGCACGCTGCCGCTTCCCGGTGACGCAAATTGGAGCTGGCCCGGTCGGGCCCTTGCGAGCGCGATCAGCTCTTTCACGCTTTTCGCCGGCACAGAGGGGTGAACGACCAGCAGGTTCGGGCCGATGGCGCACAGCGTGATCGGAGCGAAGTCCCTGGCGGCATCGTAGGGCATCTTGGCATACAGCGACGGCAGTATGGACATCGCCGCAATGTGAGCCATCATGATCGTATAGCCGTCGGGCGCCGCCTTTGCTGCCAGGTCGGCGGCGAGCATGCCGGTCGCTCCACCCCGGTTCTCCGGAACGATTTGCTGCCGCAGGTTCTCGGAAAGCTTTTGCGCGACGATGCGGCCGACGATGTCGGTGCCGCCACCGGGAGGAAAGCCGATCAGCATCCGGATGGGCCGGGCCGGGTACTGCTGGCCGGCTGCGGGGAAGGCGATAGAAAGGACGGCGAATAACAGCGCAGTGACGCGTAGCCAGGTTTTCACAATGTCCCCCTCGGGTTTGGGCAGCTGTTGAACGAGCTTATGGATGTATATTACCCGTCTGCTTCCCATAGTTCATACCGCCTCCGGATTTGCTATGAACGAGAGCCCTCACTCAACAGCGGCCTCAGCCATGCCATCGCAAGTTTCCTATCCCATGTTTTCGGCCGCTCTGCGCGTCACCGGGGGTCAGATCCCCGCAAAATCACCGGGGCCCCGCTTCCGCCCCTCGACGCGCCCCATCACCCATCACGCTATTCGGTCATGACATCCGACCCCCACGATCTCCAGACCCCTTCCGCATGGGTGGTCCGCTGGTCCGAGCTGGTTCCCGCCGGGGGGCGGGTGCTGGATATCGCCTGCGGCAATGGCCGCCACAGCCGTTTCTTCGCCACTCGCGGCCACTTGGTCGAGGCGGTGGATCGCGACCCCGCCATGCTCGCCCCGCTTGCCGGCATCCCGGGAATCAGCGCCCGGAGCGCCGACCTCGAAAACGGGCCCTGGCCTTACGCGGGGCAGCAGTTTTCCGGCATCGTCGTGATTCACTACCTGCACCGGCCGCTCTTTCCCCATCTGCTGGCGGCCCTGGCGACGGGGGGAGTGCTGATCTATGAGACTTTCGCCGTTGGCAACGAGCGTTACGGCCGGCCCTCAAATCCCGCCTTTCTGCTGGCGCCGGGAGAGCTGCTGGACGTCGTACACGGCCGGCTTACGGTCATCGCCTACGAGGAACTTTACGTCTCTGAGCCCAGGCCGGCGGTGATCCAGCGCATCTGCGCCACGAAGCCATCCGTATCGTAGGAGAAGTGTCCTACTCTGAATAGGAGATTGGGATTGACGTCTTCTAGTTGCCAGCACACACAAGGCGTCGCTGTCGTAATGATGCAACATTGCGCAGGGAAAATGCGCGAATAATAGAACCATTCAACCTTTTTTCGACTCGACCGTTATACAGTAGCGATATGGAACCAACGCTCGACAAACCGGCGCAAGGCGAACAGGCCGAGTACGGCCTGGAGGTGCTGTGCGCGAGCTGGAATCCGCTGGCGGCGACCCT
>JBGQGU010000151.1:0-7331 GCA_041497655.1 Gammaproteobacteria bacterium | reverse complement strand
GACGGCCACACATGGTTCCTCACGACCGACAACATCGTGGCCGTGATCCCGCAGCTCGAAAAGACGCCGTACCATCCGCTCAAGGACTTCTCGCCCGTGACGCTGACCGCGCGCTTCCAGTTCCTGCTCGTGGTCCATCCCTCGGTGCCGGCGAAAACGGTGCGGGAGCTGGTGGCGCTCGCCAAATCGAAGCCGGGATCGCTCAACTACGGGTCCTCGGGCAACGGCAGCGCCCAGCACCTCGGCACCGCGCTGCTGCAATACGTGACTGGCATTGACATGACCCACGTGCCGTACAAAGGCGCGGTTCCGGCGCTGATGGACCTGCTGCCCGGGCGCATCCACGTTTTCATCGGGGCGGCGAACCAGCTGCTCCCTCAGATCAAGGAGGGAAGGCTGCGCCTGCTCGCGGCCGCCGGCGCGCAGCGCTCCCCGTTGCTGCCTGACGTGCCGACGATCGCCGAGTCGGGCGTTGCAGGCTATCATTTCGACGTCTGGTCCGGCGTCTTGATGCCGGCGAAAGTACCGCCGCCCGTCGTCGCCAAGGCCGCCAAGGACATCGCCAGGGTGCTCAATGCGCCCGCCACCAAGGCGAAGCTCTCCGCGCAGGGCATAGACGTCGTGACGAGCTCGCCCCAGGCACTGACTCGGCTCATCCGGGAGGACTACGAGCGCTGGGGCAAGGTTATTAAGGCGACGGGCATCAAGGCCGAATGAGACGGAACAGGCGTGAATCGTGAGTCGTGAATCGTGATTCGACTACTACCATTCCCTGACCCGCACTTGCGGGACTTCAACGGGATCGATTCACGAATCACAAATCACGAATCACGCATCTCTCAGTAATACGCGGCCTTCGCTCCCGGCGGCGGCGAGTAGCGGAAGTGGCCGCGCTTGAGGATCGCTTCCTTGCCGCCGTTCTTCTCGACGTGCATCCGCTGGTCCGCGCGCGCCTGCCGATCCACGGCTTCCGGATCCACCACGCTGCGTAGCCGTGCTTCACATTCGGTGATGATTGTCTTGTAAGCCGACTCGTGCGCGAGGTCTTTCCGTTCGTGCGAGTCGGCTTCGAGGTCGAACAGCATCGGCGGCAGACTCCCGTAATGGATGTACTTGAACCTGCCGTGCCGGATCATGTACGACGCCGTGAGCGCGCCGGCGGCGTGATACTCGGAGAGTATGGTGCGCTTCGGCACCCGGCCTCGGGCGATTTCGAGCAGCGATGAGCCGGGCAGATCGCGGTCGCGCGGATCAGGCCTGGCGCCGAGCGCGTGGATGAATGTCGGGAAGCCGTCCACCAGCGTGACCGGCGTATTGCACACCTTGCCCGCGGGCACGTCCGGTCCGGCGATGATCATCGGGATGCCTGCGGATTCCTCGTACATCGTCGATTTTCCCCACAGGCCGCGGGTGCCGAGATTGTCGCCATGGTCGGTCGAGTAGATGACGCGGGTGTTTTCCGACAACCCGGTCTCAGCCAGCGTATTCAGGACCTTGCCGATGTTGTCATCCAGAAACGACACCAGGCCGAAGTACGCGGCGATCGCCCGCCGCACCATCGGCGCGTCGAACGGCTCGTCGAAGCAGAGGCACTTGCGCATGGCGTCCAGGAACGGATGCCGCGGGCGCTCGGCCTCGCTGTACAGGTCGGGCCATGGCACCCGGTCTTCCGGGTAGAGGCCGTAGAACTGCGGCGGCGCAATCAAAGGAAAGTGCGGGCACACGAATCCGACGTAAAGCGCCCACGGTTTGTTTCGATACTTCGGAGCTGAGTGCTTCAGCCACTTCGCGGCTTCGTCGGCGATTGTGCGGTCGTAGCGCGTGTACTCCGACTCGCCGCGCCCGGCCTCCGGTCCCATCCTGAGCGAGCCGGTCCGGCGCGGCAGCTCATCGCGGATGAGGCCGAGCAGATCACCCAGGCCGTCCACGATGTGCAGCGGCAGGATTTCCTCATCAAAGCCGTTGAGCCTGGGGTTCGAAGCCTGGTAGTGCAGCTTGCCGATAGCCGCCGCGTGATGGCCCTGTTCCATCAGCCGGTGGCCCCATGACGGCGCCTGCCCGCTGTAAGCGATCGCGTTGTCCCAGCAGCGTACCTGGTGCACGTAGCGGCCAGTGGCGAAACTCGCGCGCGCCGGCACGCAGATCGGGCAGTTGGTGTAGGCGCTGGTGAAGCGCGTGCCGCGCGCGGCGAGCGCATCGAGATTGGGCGTCCTGACCATCGGATGCCCGTAGCAGCCGGCAACGCGCTTGTTGTGCTCGTCGGACAGGATGAACAGCAGATTCGTCGGTTTCATTAGCCGCCAGCCGTCAGCCGCCAGTTTGCAAACGCTGCCAACTGCCGACTCGCCAGTCGTCACTTGTATTTCTTCGTGACGATCTCCGCCACGCTTGCGCCGCTGTCGATGTCTCTCTTGCGCTTGGCATCGCCCGCGTCTATCTTGCGCGCTGTTTCCAGCACAGCGGCTGCCCGCTCGCGCGGCACAAAGGCAACGCCCGCCTCGTCCGCGCACACGAGGTCGCCCGGCCGCACCTGAACGCCGCAGATCTGCACCGTGCCGTTGACCTCCACCGTCTGCATGCGCCACTTGCCGGTGACTGGGGTGAAGCCGCGGCACCATACCGGCCATCCCATCTCACGGTACTGCTGCGGGTCGCGGAGCGTGGCATCCACGATGGCGCCGATGAAACCCTGGCGGCGCGCGATGGTCGCGGACTGCCCGCCCATGTTGGAGCAGCCCATGATGCCCTCGATGACCAGCACGTCGCCCGGTTCGGCGAGGTTGTGCGCCTCGGTCTCGCCCTGCGTGTTGGTCTTGTCCAGCGCGGCCTTGTGAATCTGCTCGGTGCGCTGGATATTGCGCACCGTGAGCGCAGGACCGACGATGCGGTTGCCCACGCTTACGGGAGGCAGCACATAGGCGGGGACCACGCCGACTATGCCAAGCTCGTCCATCGCATCCGACACGGTGCCGGTGAGATCGACGAGCCGGCGGTAGCCTTCGAGCATGTCCTGCGGCAGCCGCGGCAAATCCAGCATGCGGATCGCTTCGCGAGGCAGCCTGCCGAGGGGGGTCTTGGCCATGTTCCTCCCGTGATGAATGGCGCGGCGCCGGAGCGGAGCCGCTGCGGGGTGTCAGGGGATTCTATGGACGCGGGTCAGGCGGAGTCAATGCACCCGCGTAACATCATGTGAGGGTTTCCAGATCCGGGGGCATAGTATGATAAACGCGTCATTGCTTCGGATTGCAGATTTCCTTGCCGATAGGCATAGCAAGTTGGAACGGCACTAGCTGAAATTTCAATGAGCGAAGCGGCCCGCGTTCCCGGGAGCGGCTGGTACATTCTCGCGGGCGCGATGGCGCTGGGCGGAGTCCTCGCCGCCGCCGGCCTGATCGCGTGGCTCGTCCTGACCTGGGAGGAAGGCACTCAGTTCCTCGCGCCCGGACGTCACGCGCTCACTCTCGGCTCCGGGGAACATGTCGCGTCGAACGACTACGTCACGGTGTTCGAGGGGCGCAGCTACCGGTCCTCCAAAGACCTTCCCGACGGCGTACAGATCACGGTCACGGACGGCGGCGGCGCCAGCGTTGTGCTGCGACGCGCCTCGGGCGCGACCTACAAGGGCTTCAACACCGAGCGGGTCTCGGTGATGAAGTTCGACATTGCGCGGCCGGGAGGTTACGAGATCGCGGTGCAGGGGGTTTTCCAGCCGCGCGTCTTCTCGGTGGGGCCGGATCATACCGGCGCGCTGCTCTGGACGATACTCGGCTCGATTGCACTCGTATTCCTCGGTCTCGGGACGGGCATCGGGATCGCGGCGTGGGTTTTCATCCGGCGCGAGCAGGCAAGAGAGGCGGCGCCGCGCGCTGCGGAGGCAACGGCCACGGCGGGTGACGCGCGCGAAAAATCGCTGAGACAGCTCACGATGATTGTCTACGTCCTCCAGATTGCCAGCATCATCGTCGGCATCACGTTGATCGCGGGCGTCATCATCAACACCCTCAAGCGCAAGGACGTCGAGGGCACCTGGCTCGAATCCCACTTCCGGTGGCAGATCCGCACTTTCTGGTACAGCCTGCTGTGGTTCGGAGTCGGGCTCGCGCTGCTGATCGTCGTCGTCGGCGTCTTCGTCCTGATGGCCCTGGCGATGTGGCTGCTCTACCGCGCGATCAAGGGCTGGCTCGAGCTCGAGGAACGCAGGCCCATGTATGCATGAGCATCGTGACTCGTTTCTCGTTGCTCGTTACTCGTGACAGATGTTATCGTGCCTGCCTCAGGAGTGACGAGTGACGAGTAACAAGTCACGCAGTCCGAAGCACCCAGACGGAATGTCCCGATGGCGAAAGTAAAATCGAAGACGGGAATGCGCAAAGGCCTCACGGCGTACGGCGACGAGGAGTTCTCCCTCTTCCTGCGCAAGGCTTTCGTCAAGGCGATGGGTTATTCCGACGATGCGCTCGAGCGGCCCATCATCGGCATCACCAATACCTTCAGCGGCTTCAACGCCTGCCACCGCACCGTTCCCGAGCTGATCGAAGCGGTGAAGCGCGGCGTCATGCTCGCCGGGGGGCTGCCGGTCGAGTTTCCGACGATCACGCTGCACGAGTCGTTCGCGTACCCGACCAGCATGTACCTGCGCAACCTGATGGCGATGGACGCCGAGGAAATGATCCGCGCGCAGCCGCTCGATGCGGTCGTGCTGATCGGCGGTTGCGACAAGACGGTGCCGGCGCTCCTGATGGGCGCGGCGAGCGCCAACGTGCCTGCGATCCTGATGGTGACCGGGCCGATGATCACGGGCGACCACAAGGGCGAGCGGCTCGGCGCGTGCACCGACTGCCGCCGCTACTGGGGCAAGTTCCGCGCGGGCGAGGTTGACGAGCAGGAGATCAACGCGGTCAACGCCCAGCTCTGTCCTTCCGCCGGCACCTGCATGGTGATGGGGACGGCTTCCACCATGGCGCTTTGCTCGGAAGCGCTCGGCATGATGCTGCCGGGCGGTGCCTGCATCCCGGCGGTGATGGCCGAGCGCCTGAGGAACGCCGAGGCAACCGGCGCCCGCGCGGTGGCGCTCGCGAAGGAACGGCTCACTCCCGACCGGATCATGACGCCGGCGGCGTTCGAAAACGCGCTCCGCATGCTGCTCGCGATCGGCGGCTCGACCAACGGCATCGTGCATCTGGCGGCGGTCGCCGGACGGCTCGGCATCGCGGTGGACCTCCATGGTTTCGACCGGATGGGACGCAGGACCCCCGTGCTCGTGGATCTCAAGCCGACGGGGCAGCACTACATGGAGGACCTTTATAAGGCGGGCGGGGCAGCGACCATATTGAGAGAGTTGAAGCCTCTGCTCAATCTCAACGCGCTGACCGTGACCGGCAGGACGCTGGGAGAGAACATCGCCGCCGCGCCGCCGTCTTTTCCGCAGAAGGTGGTGCGCCCAGTCAGGAACCCGGTCTTCAAGGAAGGCGGCATCGCGTTCCTGCGCGGCAATCTGGCTCCGGAAGGCGCCATCATCAAGCAGTCGGCGATGGACCCGAAGCTGGCGCGCCACGAGGGCCGGGCAGTGGTGTTCGAATCGCTGGAAGACCTGGCGAACCGCGTGGACGACCCGAAGCTCGACGTCGCGGCCGGCGACGTGCTGGTGCTGAAGAGCGCGGGACCCAAGGGTGCCCCGGGCATGCCGGAAGCGGGCTACATCCCGATCCCGAAGAAGCTCGCGAGAGAAGGCGTGAAGGACATGGTGCGCATCTCCGACGCGCGCATGAGCGGCACCGCGTTCGGCGCCATCGTCCTGCACGTGACGCCGGAGTCAGCAGTGGGCGGGCCGCTCGCGCTGGTCAAAAACGGCGACCGCATCCGGCTCGACGTTCCGGCGCGCAAGCTGGAGCTACTGGTTGGGAAAGCGGAGTTGGAAGCGCGCCGGCAAAAATGGAAGAAACCCGCCCCGCGCGCCGAGGACCGGCGCGGTTACCGCAAGCTCTACCTCGCGTCCGTGACGCAGGCCGACCGGGGTTGCGATTTCGATTTTTGTGCGGCGGAAGTGACAGCGCGCGTCCCGCGCTCCAGGTAGTGACGAATGGAACCGCAGATAAACACGGATAAGAACAAGAAGTCGAATCACGACATCCCCTCCTGCCGGAGGAGGGGTGGCGCGTAGCGCCGGGGTGGTGGGAGACGAATCACGACTCACGGGTTTTGAGCCGCCGATGGACGCCGATCCGGCGTGACGGGTCACGAAACCGTCATCAAGTCAGCGGCGACTTGCTCCGCCCAGGCGCGGATCAACTTCCAGTCGCGGTAGTCGCCGGCCATCATCTCCGGCGTCTTGCTGCCGTCGTAGCGAAAGGTGAGCGTCCAGAGTTCATCTTCGTTGATCGTCGCAAGGTCGATCTTGCCCGCAAAGATGCCGATCTTGCGGAATGACAACCTGTGATCGAACATGTTGGGCAAGTAGTTGTTGGTGACGTACGCGTAACCATTGGGCTCGATCACGCGCAGGCAATTCAGCCACAGGTAGACGGGCCTCCCGGCAAGCTGCGGGAGCGACCGCCGGACGAAGTGGGCCATTTCCGGCAGCCACAGGCCGTTGTGAACGGCGGACCCCAGGGCGTAAGCGTCGTATCCCGCGACCGACTTGACCGAGCCGACGGCGGCAACAACGTTGTCGATGCTGCGCTCGCGCCAGGCATTCGCAATGAATGTGGCGACCTCGGCGGTGGAGCCGTGAGCGCTTGCATATACAGTCAGAACGCGCATGGAACGAGTCCGATCCGGGGAGATCAACCAGCCGCAGCTTACCAGAGCCCGATACCGGCGGTCGGGTGCGCTGGCGAACCGATGCAGGCCGAAAATATTGCCTTGTGCGCTGCGGCTTTACCCTCTTCAACGGTTTGGGTAGTATCGTGGCCGAGTAAGCGATTTCCAGCCGCTTTTGCCCGGCGCCCGCAGGGGTAGAACAACGCGAGGACCGGCCGAAGGTGGCTGCTGTTTGAAGCACTTCTTGGTGGGGGAGGGCACGTTAGTGGCAATTGGCGCAGGTCTGCGTTTCAGTTTCGCGTGTCTGTTCGCTTGCATTCGGGCGATCCGCGCGCCCCTCGGCACCGCTTCCCGATACCGACAAGGAGTTTGTCGGACTTAGCTCCGACAAACTCCTTATGCAAAACCGCCTGCACGACATCGGGGGCAAAAAGCAATGAATACTTCATTTCGAGCCTACTCGTCCGCCTTTTGGAGGCCAATAAGGGTCGCAATCCGGGGTTTCATTCGAAATCCGCAGGCGGTTTTGCTGTTAGCAGCCTGTCCGACACCTAAGTCCGACAGGCTGCTAG
>JBGQGU010000150.1:0-7333 GCA_041497655.1 Gammaproteobacteria bacterium | reverse complement strand
GACAAGATCCATTCCTGGTTCATGGACATGAACCTGCTGCTCGGCTACTGGGGTGCCACCAACCGCACCTATCACCACACCGCCCCGACCAATTCGCTTTTCGCGCTGCACGAGGCGCTGCTGCTGATACACGAAGAAGGGCTGGAAAACAGCTGGGCGCGGCACCGGCGTCATCACACCGCGCTCAAGGCCGGGCTCGAGGCGATGGCGCTCAGGTTTCTGGTGAAGCCCGAGTACCAGCTGCCGCAGATGAACGCAGTGCTCTGTCCCGAGGGTGTGGACGAGGCCAAGGTCCGGCGCACTTTGCTGACCGAGTTCAACCTCGAGATCGGTGCTGGACTCGGCCCGCTTGCCGGCAAAATCTGGCGCTTCGGCCTGCTCGGCTACTCCTGCCGTCCGGACAACGTGATGCTGTGCCTCTCCGCGCTCGGTTCCGTGCTCGAGGACATGGGCATGGCGGTGCACGTGGGCGACGCGGAGGCCGCAGCGCACGCGGCCTATGCGGCCATGCATGCCAAGGCTGCGCTGGCCAAAGCGAAAAGCAGGACGAAGGCCGCCGCCTGAGCGCCAGACCCCCTTTTTTCATAGGGAAAAGGGGGAGGTGAGTTAGTGGTCACTCCGGCCTGAATTCCGCCATGGCCATGGTCAAAATGAGCGGGGCGGATCTCGATGTCGTGCAGGCCGGCAAGGGGCGCGATCTCGTCCTGTTGCACTCGCTGCTGACCGACCGGTCGGCCTTCGATCTCGTCGTTCCAGAACTTGCCAGGACCCGCCGCCTCACCCTGGTCAACCTGCCGGGTTACGGCGCGTCGGGTCCCGCGGGCGAGGACGTGGAGAGCTATGCCGATCGCATCGCGGCAATGCTCGCCGCGCTGCAATTACCGCGGCAAACGGACATCCTGGGCAATGGCTTCGGTGGATTCATCGCCGTCGCGCTTGCCGCGAGGCACGGGGCAAAGTTCGACCGGCTGATCATCGCGGATGCGCTCGGCACGTTTCCGGAGCCGGCCAAGCAGCCGCTGCGCAACCTCGCGGCCAAAGTGGCGCAGGAGGGCATGGCCGGAGCGCTCGACATCGCGATCCGCCGCATGTTTCCCGAAGCCTTCATCGCCGCGCATCCGCAGGTCGTGTCCGAGCGCAGGCGCGTGCTGGAGAAGGAAGCCGATGCGAAGTGTTTCCAGCGCGCGTGCCTCGCGCTGACAAAGCTGGATTTCACCCCGATCCTGGGGCAGATCCGCAACCCGACGCTGGTGATGGTTGAGGCCCTGGATCAGACAACGCCGCCGGCCCTTGCGCGCGAGCTCGCGAGCGGGATTTCCGGCGCGAAGTTTCTCGAGATCCCGGGCTGCGGGCACTGCCCGCAGATCGAGAATCCGCGGGCCTTCATCGACGCCGTGAGCGCCTTCCTGCCGCGCTGATCAGCCTGCGCCCGCGCGCCACCCGCTGCGGCTTGCCGGCACGCGAGCGAAACGCGGCCATTAATGCGCTTCGAGCCCAGGGAAGCATCAAATGCGGCGCGTCCATGGCGTCCTCAGGCGCGCGATAGAAATTGAGCGTCGCGCGCTTGCCTTTACGCGAGTAGCTGAAGATCTCGCAGCCCGCGCGCTCGAAGTCACCGCGGCTTCGCTCGTCCACCTTCAAGTAAAGCGTGTTGTCGAGCACGATGCCGAAGAACACCTCGTCGCAATAGAGTCCATGGCCGCCGAACATGCCCCGGGCGTGCACCCGCCCGAGCGGCTCCAGTAATTCGAGCGCGTGGGCGAGAAACTCGTCCCTGCCGGCCACGGTGGGGTCAGTGGATGAAGAGGGCGGCGAGCCCGAGCAGCATTCCCATGCTCACCACGTCGGTCACCGTGGTGAGAAAGATGCTCGAGGCGGTGGCGGGGTCGAGGCCAAAACGCTTCAACGTGATCGGGATCAAGGCCCCGCACACTCCGCTCATCACGCACGCGCCGACGAGCG
Source organism: Gammaproteobacteria bacterium (assembly GCA_041497655.1). Lineage (GTDB taxonomy): Bacteria > Pseudomonadota > Gammaproteobacteria > Burkholderiales > SG8-41 > SG8-41. The sequence continues at coordinate 5,371 of JBGQGU010000150.1, read as the reverse complement.
CGGCCCATACCACGAGGGCGAGCTCGAGGGCGTGTGGGTTGTCCTGCAAGACCGCTACGATCAGCATGCCGGCTCCTGCGACGAGGCCGGTCAGAGTACCGTTGTAGAGGCCCAGCGATGCTTCCTTGGTTACCAGCTCCCTTTCCTTCCCCTGCTTGAGCTCGCCCAGGGTGATTCCGCGCAGTGTCACGGCGAGCGCCTGGCAGCCGGTGTTGCCGGACTGGCCCGCCAGCACGGGCAGAAACAGCGCGAGGATGACCAGGCGGTCCACGGTGTCCTGGAAGATGGCGACCACTGCCCCTGCGATGAAGGCGGTCAGCAGGTTCAACTGGAGCCATGGGTGACGGTACCGGAAGCTCTGGCCGATGGGCGTGACGAGGCGCTCCTCCTTTTCCACGCCGACCATGGACCCGACCTGGGCCGTGATCTCGAACGCCTGCTCCTCGAACATCGCGTGCCCGCGCACCAGCCCGATCAGCGCACCGCTCCCGTCGCACACCGGGTAGACCGGGTAATGGCGGTCGAGTACCGTCCTCATCGCTTCATTGAGCGGGGTCTCGGGCTTGAGGGTGAACACGTCGCGCAGCATCAGCGATTCGAGCCGGGCATCATCGGGCGCGAACAGCAGGTCGCGCATGGTAATCAGGCCGCACAGCTTGCCGCTTTCGTCGATCACGTAGCCGTAAGTGATGAACGCGACCTTGATCAGCGCCCGCAACCTCTCCACGGTCTGGGCGACCGTCATCGCGGGATGGAATACGGCGTAGGCTGGTTCCAGGAGCCGGCCGATGCTGCCTTGCGCGTAGGTCTGATTGCACCGCCACTGAAGCGCGATCTCGGGCGCAACCGTGTGCAGCACCCCGTCCTTCAGTCCCCCCGGCAGCTCTGCCAGGATGTCCTGCGCCAGCCCGGGGTTGAGCTCGAGCAGCACCGAGGAGATGGTCGCTGCGGGATGCTCCGCGAGCAGCTCCGCCGCGTCCTGGGCCGAGCGCGCCTTGACGTCGGGTATGAGTGCCTTGTATGCCGGTTCCTGCGGGTTTACTTGCGTGCCGGATCGTTCGGAGTTCACCGTTGCCCCTTTCTGGCCCCGTTTCCCAGGCGGCGCCGGCTGAACGGCATGCAAATGTCCGTTCGAACCGGCGCAGTTAAAGCGGCAGCGACGCTGTCCGCTTTGACGGCAATTGTGCCTCAGAAGGCGGCGCGGGACGAGCGAGGGATGAGGGGTGAGCCGGGGTTTCGAAAAACGTGCCTGCGCACGTTTGAGCCGGCGAACGCCCGACGCGATGCAGCGCGGTGGGCCGGGGTCAACGACCAGGGTGGACGGATGAGGGGGAGACCCCTTTCTCCGACCTCAATATCGCTTAGCGGTTGCCGGTCGCTGGTCGGCGCTCATTACTTAGAGGCCGAGTCTTTGCCAGATGGTCGAAGTGAGCCCGGCCTGGTTGAGTGTGTAGAAATGCAGTCCCGGCGCCCCCGCCCGCAGCAGGTCGTCGCACAGCCGGGTGACGACGTCGAGCCCGAAAGCGCGGATCGAGGCGGTGTCGTCGTGGAAGCTCTCGAGGCGGAGGCGCAGCCAGCGCGGGATCTCGGCGCCGCAGGCGTCCGAGAAGCGCGCAAGCTGAGCGAAGTTGCCGATCGGCATGACGCCGGGGACGATGGGGATGACGATGCCCGCCGCCTCGCATTCGTCCACGAAGCGGAAGTAGGCGTCCGTGTTATAGAAGTACTGGGTGATCGCCGCATTCGCGCCGGCGTCCAACTTGCGCTTGAAGTTGCGAATCTCGTCGGCGGCCGAGCGCGTCTCGGGGTGGAATTCTGGATAGCAAGCCACCTCGATCTTGAACCAGTCCCCGGTGGTTTCGCGGATGAAGGCGACGAGCTCGTTCGCGTAGCGCAGCTCGCCGAGCGAGGCGAGCCCCGAGGGGAGATCCCCGCGCAGCGCCACGACGTGCCGGATGCCGTGGCTCCGGTAGCGCTCGAGCTGGGCCTTCAGGTCCTCGCGGGAAGAGGCGACACAGGAGATATGCGGTGCCGCCTCGAAGCCGGCCGCGCGGATTTCGAGTACGGTCTCGAGCGTGCCTTCGCGCGTGGAGCCGCCCGCACCATAGGTGCAGGAGAAGTACTTCGGCTTCAGCTGACCAAGCTGCTTCCAGGTCGCGCGCAGCTTCTCCTTCCCCTGCACCGTCTTCGGCGGGTAGAACTCGAAACTGAAAGCACGCGGGAGTTTCTTCTGCGACGGCATAAGTATCGGCAAAAAGGGTGGGAAATTTAGCGAGCTATACAGGGATTGCGACCACCCTCATCCCTCCGCCCTCATCCCTAGTAACGGTAGCGATCGGGCTTGTACGGCCCGTCGATGCCCACGCCGATGTAGCGGCACTGCTCCTCGGTCATGACGGTGAGATCTGCGCCGAGCTTCTTCAGGTGCAACCGCGCGACGCGCTCGTCGAGCTGCTTGGGCAGCACGTAAACCTTTTTCTGGTACTTCGCGGTGCTTCCGAAAAGTTCGATCTGGGCCAGGACCTGGTTGGTGAAGGAGCTCGACATCACGAAGCTCGGATGCCCGGTGGCGCAGCCGAGGTTCACCAGCCGTCCTTCCGCGAGCACGATGAGCCGCCTGCCGTCGGGGAATATCACGTGGTCCACCTGCGGCTTGATGTTCTCCCACCGGTATTGCTTCAGGCCCGCGATGTCGATCTCGGAATCGAAGTGCCCGATGTTGGCGACGATCGCGTTGTGCTTCATGCGCTTCATGTGCTCGAGGGTGATGACGCGCAGGTTGCCGGTGGCGGTGACGAAGATGTCCGCCTTGTCAGCCGCGTAGTCCAGGGTCACGACGCGGTAGCCTTCCATCGCCGCCTGCAGCGCGCAGATGGGGTCGATCTCAGTCACCCACACGGCCGCGCCCAGCCCGCGCAGGGACTGCGCGCAGCCCTTGCCGACGTCACCGTAGCCGGCGATCAGCGCGACCTTGCCCGCGATCATCACGTCGGTCGCGCGCTTGATGCCATCTACCAGCGATTCGCGGCAGCCGTAGAGATTATCGAATTTCGACTTGGTGACGGAATCGTTGACGTTGATCGCGGGGAAGGGCAACCGCCCCTCCTTTTCCATCTGGTAGAGCCGATGCACGCCGGTGGTGGTCTCCTCGGTCACGCCCTTGATGCCTGCCTGAACGCGCGAGTAGTAGCCCGGCTTCGCCTTGATTCGCTTTGCGATCGCGTTGAAGAGGACAGTCTCTTCCTCGTTCGTCGGGCGCGATATGACCGAGGGGTCCTTCTCGGCGCGGGGACCCAGCGTCGCGAGCAGCGTGGCGTCGCCGCCGTCGTCGAGGATCATGTTCGGGGTGCCGCCGTCCGCCCATTCGAAGATGCGGTGGGTGAATTCCCAGTACTCGGTGAGGCTCTCGCCCTTGTAGGCGAACACCGGCACGCCGGCGGTGGCGATGGCGGCAGCGGCGTGGTCCTGGGTCGAGAAGATATTGCACGAGGCCCAGCGCACCTCCGCCCCGAGCTTGACGAGCGTTTCGATCAACACCGCGGTCTGGATCGTCATGTGCAGCGACCCCGCGATGCGCGCGCCCTTGAGCGGCTGCTTGCCCCGGTATTCCTCGCGCAGCGCCATGAGCCCGGGCATCTCGGTCTCGGCGATGGCGATTTCCTTGCGGCCGAAATCCGCCTGCCGGATATCGGCAACGAAATAGTCGTTCATTTTCGAGTTCATTATTGCCCCATAAAAGCAAAACGCCCGCATCGTCTCCGATGCGAGCGCCGTTGATTTTTGCTGAGCCTGGCCGGGCTTCTCCCGGTCGCAACGCTCCTCAGCGGTTTGAATTATACCGCAGCCCCGGGTTTCCCGGCCACCCGGCCGCGCTTCGCCTACACTCCCGCGTCGGCCTTAAGGGCTGCCGCCTTGTCCGTAGCCTCCCAGGTGAACTCCGGCTCGTCGCGCCCGAAGTGGCCGTAGGCCGCGGTCTTGAAGTAGATCGGCCGCAGCAGGTCGAGGGCCTTGATGATTCCCTTGGGGCGCAGGTCGAAGTGTTTCTCGACGAGTTTGGCGAGCTTGTCGTCGGCGATCCTACCGGTGCCGAAAGTCTCGACCAGGATGCTGACCGGGCGGGCGACGCCGATCGCGTAGGCGACCTGGATCTCGCATTTCTTTGCGAGCCCGGCGGCGACGATGTTCTTCGCCACGTGACGCGCCGCGTAGGCCGCCGAGCGGTCCACTTTCGACGGGTCCTTGCCCGAGAACGCGCCGCCGCCGTGGCGCGAGTAGCCGCCGTAGGTGTCCACGATGATCTTGCGGCCGGTGAGTCCCGTATCGCCCAGCGGTCCGCCGATCACGAAACGGCCGGTCGGGTTGATCAGGTAGCGGGTTTCCTTGCTGATCATGTTCTTCGGCAGCACCGGCTTCACGATTTCCTCGATCACGCCCTCGGTGAGCGGCTCGTGCGAGATGTCCTCGGCGTGCTGGGTCGAGATCACGACCGTGTCTATGTGGTGCGGCTTTCCGTTCACGTAGCGCACCGAGACCTGCGATTTGGCGTCCGGCCGCAGCCACGGCAGCCGGCCATCTTTGCGCAGTTCTCCGTGGCGCTCCATCAGGCGGTGCGCGTAGAAAATCGGCATCGGCATCAGCTGCGGTGTCTCGTCGCACGCAAAGCCGTACATCAGGCCCTGGTCGCCGGCGCCCTGCTCGAGATCGAGGCCCTTGCCCTCGTCCACCCCCTGCGCGATGTCCGATGACTGCCGGTCGTAGGCGGTCAGCACCGCGCACGAGCGGTAGTCGAAACCCATCGACGAATCGTTGTAGCCGATGCGCTTGATGACGTCGCGCGCGAGTTCGCCGTAGTTGACGGCCGCGTGAGTGGTGATCTGGCCGGCCATCACAACCAGGCCGGTGGCGCAGAGCGTTTCGGCGGCAACGCGGCCGTACTTGTCCTGGGCGAGCACGGCGTCGAGCACGGCGTCGGAAATCTGGTCGGCGATCTTGTCGGGATGGCCTTCGGAAACGGACTCGGAGGTGAACAGGAAATCGCTCATTGGGTGGTTTCGTGAAACGGAAAAAGGCGCATAGAATAACAGATAAGCCTCGATTTATAAACAAAATTCATGCTTGTCGCGGTGTTTCGGCTGCTCGCCCGTCTTCCTCTCTCCTGGCTGCACGTCGCGGGCGCGGCGCTCGGCCGGCTGGTGTACGGGTGCAGCCCGTCCTATGCCGCGCGCCTGCGGGAAAACCTCTACGCGAGCGGCGTGTGCAGCGGCGAGGCGCATTGCAAAGCGCTACTGCGCGGCGCGGTTGCCGAAGCCGGCAAGGGGATGACCGAATTGATTGCCGTCTGGTTTGGCAGCGATAAGAAGGTTGCGCAGTG
>JBGQGU010000149.1:0-7334 GCA_041497655.1 Gammaproteobacteria bacterium | reverse complement strand
AGACACCCGAGGGAAAGAAACGCGCTCTAGAGGCGCTACGTGAAGGCTGGAAGCGCTGGCGAGAACGAGTAAAGGGTAATTGAGCCTCGCAGGTGCGCTCGCGTGCGCGTTATGGGCTGCCATCCGTGCCGTTAGCACTCGCGGGTGCGCGCGCGCGTCATGGAGTGCGATGCCACGGGCCACGCTATACTTGCATCCCGTCGCGTGAACTTGTCTTGAGATACCCACACTTTGCACGGCTGACGGTATATCTGACGGTATCCTGACTATTTGAAGTCTTGAACTTATATTGAATCAATAGGATACGTCGAGAGTGGACATGCTGGCGCGTTACGTCGAGCGGTTGAAGGAAAATAGACAGGATTAACAAGATTTACAGGATTGGATCAAGAGCAAAGTACTAATCTGGCAATGGGTTTAATCTTATCAATCATGTAAATCCTGTCTATTTTTTTGTATCTAACATGACTTCGAGACAGGAAACGGGCATCAGCCCGATCACCGATATCATCGCCGACATCAAGGCTGGCAGGATGGCGGTGCTGGTGGACGAGGCGGACCGCGAGAACGAGGGCGATTTGCTGATCGCCGCCGAGTTCGTCACGCCCGAGGCGGTCAACTTCATGGCGCGCTACGGCCGGGGGCTGGTCTGCCTCACGCTTACCGAGGCGAAGTGCCGGCAGCTCAATCTGCCGCAGATGGTCGCGAACAACCGCTCGCCGCTCGGCACCAGTTTCACCATATCCATCGAGGCCGCGGAAGGGGTCACCACCGGCATCTCCGCCGCGGACCGCGCGCATACCGTGCAGGTCGCGATCCGGCCCGACGCCGGGCCGTCCGACCTGGTGCAGCCCGGCCACATCTTCCCGCTCATGGCACAGGACGGCGGCGTGCTGGTGCGCGCGGGACACACCGAAGCGGGGTGCGATCTGGCGCGGCTCGCGGGCCTCACCCCGGCCGCTGTGATCTGCGAGGTCCTCAAGGACAACGGCGAGATGGCGCGCCTGCCGGACCTGATCGAGTTCACCGCGCAGCACAGGCTCAAGATCGGCACCATTGCCGATCTCATCGAGCACCGCAGCCGCACCGAGTCGCTGGTGACGCGGGTGGCGGAGCGCGACCTCGAGACCGTGCACGGGCGGTTCCGGCTCTATGTCTACAGCGACCGGGTGGGGGAGTCCACGCACCTGGCTTTGGTGAAGGGCGCGCCGGAGCCTGCCGGGGAGGTGCTCGTGCGCGTGCACGAACCGCTGTCGGTGATGGACCTGCTCGACGTGCGCAGCGCTCGCCACTCCTGGAATTTCAACGATGCGCTTGCCGCCGTCAGCCGCGCCGAATGCGGGGTCATCGTGCTGTTGCACGGCCAGGAAACGGCGTCGGAATTGCTGGAGCACGTGCGGGCGCGCGAGGGCGCGGCGGCCGCGCCCGCCGTTGCATTGAGAAATTACGGCATTGGCGCCCAGATCCTGAGGGACCTCGGCGTGAGGAAGATGCGTCTCATGGCGCAGCCGCGCCGCATGCCCAGCATGACCGGATTTGGGCTGGAGATAACAGGGTATCTCCAGCCGCGGGCTGAGCGCAGCGATCAGCCGTCAGGCGTCAGCTGTCAGCCGAAACCGAATACGAAGTGAGCCGCAGGCTGATAGCTGACAGCTGAACGCTCGGAGCTGGAATCATGGCGCGCAACGACGGCATCGAAAGACTCGAGCTCGATCTGAGGGGCGCGGGGCTTCGCATTGGCATCGTGGTGAGCCGCTTCAACCCGGAGGTGGGCGAAGCGCTGCTCGCGGCCTGCACCGCCGCGCTCACGAAGCACGGCGTGCTTGCCCCGGACATCCGCGTCGTCACCGTGCCGGGCGCGCTGGAAGCGCCGCTCGCGCTGCAAAAAATGGCGAACACCGGGAAGTACGACGCGCTGATCGCGCTCGGCGCCGTGATTCGCGGGGATACCTATCATTTCGAGATTGTCGCCAACGAGTCGGCGGGCGGCATCACCACGGTGGCGCTCGACACCGGCGTGCCGGTCGCCAACGGCATCCTGACCACCGATGACGATGACCAGGCGGCCGCACGCGTGTCGCAAAAGGGCGCCGATTGCGCGGCCGCGGCGATCGAGATGGCTAATTTGTTGAAAAGGATTGAATAGACAGGATTTACAAGATTTACAGGATTAGATCGTGCTTCTTGTGTAGTTCTTCTGATCTTGTTAATCCTGTTAATCCTGTCCATTAAGCGAACATGAAAACCAACCGCAGGCGCTCGCGCGAGTTTGCGCTGCAGGGCCTCTACCAGTGGCAGCTCGCCGGCACCGACCCGGCGACGATCGCCCGCCAGCTCGGCGACGCCAAGGGTTTTGACAAGATCGACGCCGGTTATTTCAAGGTGCTGCTGGAAGGCACGGTGGCGGCGGCGCCGGAGCTCGAGCGGGCGATTACGCCGCACCTCGACCGGGAGTTCTCGCGGTTGAGCCCGGTCGAGCGCGGCATCCTGCTGCTGGCGGGCTACGAGCTCGCGCACCAGCCCGAGGTGCCCTATCGCGCGGTGATCAACGAGGCGGTGGAGCTGGCGAAGAGCTACGGCGGCACCGACGGCTACAAGTACGTGAACGGCGTGCTCGACAAACTGGCGGCGCAGCTCCGCAAGCCGGAGATGCGTGACCGGTGACCGGAGACTTGAGTTGGCAGTTGGCAGCCCAATCCCAGTTGGCAGCCGTCAGCCGTCAGTTGGCAGCGCTGCAAACTGCCCACTGCAAACTCCTTGCTGCCCACTGCAAACTGCAAACTTGGATTGTCGATTCACGACCCACGAATCACGGGATTTGAGATGGACGAGCGGCTCAAGAAGCGGATCCTGATGTTCTACCTGGCGGGCGTCATTAACGCCTTCCTCGGGCTCTACGTTGCGATCGAGGGGCGGACCTTCCTGCCGCCCGAGACTGTGCGCTGGCTGGCGCTGTTCTTCTTCGCTTTTGCCGCCGTCGATTTCTGGTTTCCCCGCGTGCTGAAGAAAAAGTGGTTCGAGGCCCAGGCGAAGCTCGCCGCCGAGCGCGAGAAACAGGTGAAGCGTGATTCGTGATTCGTGGGTCGTGATTCGACCACTCCCCGCCTGCCTGAGGCGGGGTGGCGCGAGGCGCCGGGGTGGTGGGAGATACTCAGCACTCAGCACTGAGCACTGGTCATGGCCCTGTCGGAATTCGAGCTGATCCGGCGCTTCTTCACCTATCCGGCGCGGCATGCCGTGCTGGGCGTGGGTGACGACGCCGCGATCGTGCGCGCGGGGAGGGGGACGGAGCTCGTCATCTCCACCGACATGCTGGTGGCGGGCACGCATTTTTTCCGTGACGCCGATCCGCGCCAGCTCGGCCACAAGGCGCTCGCGGTCAACCTGTCGGACATGGCGGCAATGGGGGCGACGCCACGCTGGGTCACGCTGTCCATCGCCTTGCCGCAGGTTGACACGCGCTGGCTCGCTGGTTTCATGAGCGGATTCATGCGCCTGGCGCGGCGCCACCGCGTGGATCTGGTGGGCGGCGACACGACGCGCGGGCCGCTCAACATCTGCGTGCAGATCATGGGAGAGGTGCCGCGAGGGCGCGCGTTGAGGCGTGACGGGGCCCGCGCAGGCGATGACGTTTGGGTTTCCGGCGCGCTGGGCGACGCGGGGCTCGCGCTGACTGTGCGACGGGGGAGAATTCTCGCGGCACCGCGCGAACGACGGGCGCTGATGCACAGGCTGGATGTGCCCGTGCCCCGTGTCGGATTGGGGATTGCGTTGCGCGGTATCGCGCGCAGCGCAATCGATATTTCCGACGGGCTCATCGCCGACCTCGGCCATATCTGCGAGCGCTCGCGGGTTGCTGCGGTCGTAGGGCTCCAGGACCTGCCCTGCTCGGCGCTTCTGAGGCGGCAACTGGACCGCCCCGCAGCCCGCGCCGCGCTGCTCTCCGGGGGCGATGACTACGAGCTGTGCTTCACCGCCAGCCGTGCCCAGCGCGAGGCGATCGCCCGGCTTGCGCGGCGCCTGCGCCTGAAGCTCACCCGCATCGGTAGAATTACGCGGCGGCGGGGATCGCAGCTGGTCACCGTGCTCGACGCGGCCGGCGGGCCGATCACCGTGAAGCGGGCCGGTTACGATCACTTCAAATAGACAGGATTAACAGGCCCTGGTCGGGGCGCCCCCATCCTATCTTCCCCCGCGCTCGGGGGAAGGGGATATACAGGATTGGATCGACAGCAAAACACCATTATCGATTTTGGTTTTAATCTTGTTAATCATGTAAATCCTGTCTAATTTCTTTTGGCTCTTAGTTTTGACTCGTTGATCTTGTGAATCCTGTCTATTCAAGCAAGGCGACGTGATGGCCGGGAAAGAACTGCCGATCCTGATCGCGGGCGGCGGCATCGGCGGATTGTCAGTCGCGCTCGCCCTCGCCCTCAAGGGCCGGCGCGTGCGCGTGCTGGAGAAGGCGCCGGAGTTCGGCGAGATCGGCTACGGCATCCAGATGGGGCCGAACGTGAGCCGCATGCTGGACCGCCTGGGCATCCTGAAGGCGCTCGAGCCGCACTCGGTCTATCCCGATGCGCTGATCCTGGTCGACGCCATCGACAACCGGGAGGTCACGCGGATCGCGCTCGGCAGGGCATTCCTCGAGCGCTACCAGTACCGTTACTTCGTGATTCATCGGCGCGATCTGCATGGAGAAATTCTCGACGCGTGCAGGCAGCGCGGGGAAATCACGCTCGAAGCCTCGCGGGGGCTGGCGAGCTTCGAGGAGCGCGGCGGCTCGGTGATCGTGCGCTGCGAAAACGGCGCCGAGTACCAGGGTGCGGCGCTCATCGGCGCCGACGGCCTGTGGTCGCCCACGCGCGCGGTGATCGTGGCCGACGGCGCGCCGCGCGTGACGGGCCACGTGACCTACCGCGGGGTGGTGCCAACCGGCGAGATCATCGACCGCAGCCACCTCGATTCGATGACGATCTGGATCGGCCCCGATCTCCACCTGGTGCAGTATCGCCTGCGCGGCGGCGCGGTGATGAACAACGTCGCGACCGTCTCCAGCCGGCGTTTTCGCCGCGGCGAGAAGGACTTCGGTGGGTGGGATGAGCTGGAGGAGGTGTTCTCGCGCACCGACCCCAGGGTGCGCGACATGCTGCGTTACATCTCGCGCGACCGGAACTGGGTCCTGCATGACCGCGAACCGGTGACCCACTGGACCCGGGGCCGGGTGACGCTCCTGGGGGACGCGGCGCACCCGACGCTTCAGTACCTGGCGCAGGGAGCGAACATGGCGATCGAGGACGGCGTCGTGCTGGCCGAGAAGGTCGCCGCGGCCGGGGACGATTACGGCCGCGCCTTCCTCGCCTACCAGCGCAGCCGCATGAACCGCACCGCGCGCGTGGTGTTGAGCTCCCGCTTTTTCGGCGAATACATCCACGCCGACGGCGGCGCGCGCGAATTGCGCAACGAGCTGGCGCGGCGGCGCGACCCGGACCATCCCTGGGAGGTCGACTGGCTCTACCGCGGCATCGAGGCGGACGGGCGGCTGTGACTATGAAAGCGAAAGACCTCGACGCGAAGCCGCAAAGCCGCAAAGAAGAACTCGAATTTCCTCGATCATCGAGCCTTTCTTTGGAAAATTCCCCTCCTGCCCGAGGAGGGGTGCCCACGAAGTGGGCGGGGTGGTGGGAGTCGAATCACGAATCACGACTCACGAATCACGTAATGTAATGAGCACCGACCTCATCCTGCGGCCATCGTGGCGTTTTCTGCTGGGCCATCCGGCGCACCTGGTTGCGTTTGGCTTCGGCGTCGGACTCGTGCCGGTCGCGCCTGGAACCTGGGGCACGCTGCTCGCGTTGCCGATTTACTGGCTGGTTTCGCCGCGGCTCGAGCCGGTCGAGTTTCTGCTGATGCTGGTCGTGCTGTTTGCCTTCGGAGTGTGGGCCTGCGAGGTGACCGGCCGCGCGATCGGTGTTTCCGACCACGGCGGCATGGTGTGGGACGAGACGGTGGCGTTCCTGCTGGTGCTTTTTTTCGTCCCGGCGACACTTCCCTGGCAGGCGGCGGCGTTCCTGCTGTTCCGCCTGTTTGATATCCTCAAGCCGCCGCCGATACGCTACTACGAGCGGACGTTTCCGACCGGCTTCGGCGTGATGCTTGATGATCTCATTGCGGCCTCTTACACGTTGCTGGTGCTGGCGGTGGCGAAAACTTTGATAGATTGATGGGGCATGAACGTGAGAGCGTGAGGGCGTCAGAGCGGGAGAGCGAAAGAGCGGTTCACGATTTTCGGATCTCCCGGCTTTCGATCTCCCGAGCTCCCGATCTCCCGACCTCCCGACTTCGCGACTCGTCGAAATAGAGCGATGGCTGATCCAATCCTGTATCGCCTGGCAGAAGAAGTGGGCCTGGAGTTGAAACGTCGCAAGCTGATGCTTGCGACGGCGGAATCGTGCACGGGGGGCTGGGTTTCCGAGGCGGTCACCATGGTGCCGGGCAGCTCGGACTGGTTCGAGCGCGGCTTCGTCACCTATACCTACATTTCCAAGCGCGAGATGCTCGGCGTGAAGGAAGCGACGCTCGACAAACACGGCGCGGTTTCCGAGGAAGTCGTGCGCGAGATGGTGGCCGGCGCGCTTGCACGCAGCCACGCGCAGGTCGCCGTGGCGGTGAGCGGTGTGGCCGGCCCCGCCGGCGGCACGCCCGACAAGCCAGTCGGCTTCGTGTGCTTCGCCTGGGGCATGAAAGACGGCAAGCCGCGCAGCGAAACGAAACGCTTCTCCGGCGACCGCGAGGCGGTGCGGCGGCTTTCGGTCGAGTACGCTTTGAAGGGCGTGCTCGCGCTGCTTGCCAAGAAGCAATGACCGGTCAGCGCAATGGGTGCTAAGCGCTGAGTTGCGTCATCTTGAACGTCGCCCAGTCGAAGTCCTCGCCGCCCTCGATAACGCGCGTAGGCGTCAGTAAATAGCTCTTTTCGCGCACTGCCATCTCGAGGCCGTCGCAGCCGTTCAAGGCGCCATTGCGCAGCACGACGCCGATTTCCTCCTGGTGGACGGGATGGCCGGTCAGCAGGACCGCGCCCTGTTGCGGCTCGTGGTCGGTGAAGTTCAGGGAAGTAGTTTCTGGGATCCTCGCGATCTTGATCGGGATCGCCGTTCTTGCCAGGAGCTGAATTCCGACGCGCCGCTGCTGGTACTCGTCGCAGGCGATGCGGCGGATGATGCCGATGGTCCAGCATTCAGAGGTCTCGTTCTTCACGCCGATCAGCGCGCCGATCCTGATCCAGCTGCCCTTCCTGGCCGGAATGATCGCCCCATAGCTGTAGTCGCTCACGT